>JBPCWB010000306.1:0-5541 GCA_051009955.1 Hyphomicrobiaceae bacterium
AATCAACGGTCGCGCCGCGTTCCGAGACCCATCTTCTTGGCCAGTTCCGAACGCGCCCGCGCATAATTCGGCGCGACCATCGGATAGTCCGGCGGCAGCTCCCATTTTTCACGGTACTCCTCTGGCGACAGATTGTAGTGCGTTCGTAGGTGACGCTTCAGCGACTTGAACTTTTTGCCGTCTTCCAAGCAAATAATGTAGTCAGGCATCACCGAGCGGTTCTTTTTGACAGCCGGCTGGCGCTCTTCACGCTGGACACTCGCCGGCTCACCCGAGGCCCGCATGAGCGCCTGATGAACCTCATTGATCAGAGTTGAAACGTCTTTGACATCAATAGTGTTGTTCCCAACATAGGCTTGCACAATTTGCGTTGTTTGTTCGATCAACGTCAATTTGGGTACGTCTTCAGCCATTGTTATTTCCTCCCGCACTGCACTTTCGTCGTCACATCGTGCAAGCAATTACCGCAGCTGATACTGCAGCGTTAGCCCCGTTATGCTTGTCGGCGTTCTATGGATGCCTCCAATCCATAGTCAAACCTCGGAAAATACAAGCAGTCAGGTGGCAAAGCATTTGAAACAACACCAAGCAGTTACTGTCAATACTTAGATCGAATGAGTGCCTGCCTTGGCAAGACCTATCGGCAGTCATCTCGTTCGCAATCGGCCGTGAAACTTCGGAGCGCCAACGGGCCTGTACTTGGCTGCTCGTGGCCCGCTTGATGATCCGCCTCCCAAACGAGCGGTGCCCTCAAATAAAATGCCGTCTTCTCGATACGTGCTGCCTCGACGTCGCTGCACTTGATTGAGCGGATGGAGATTTCGGGCCATCGCCACCTCCTTGCCAAGGTCTTGACAAGGTCGGTTGCTGACGCGATTAAACTCATCCACACGATCGAACGAAGTCCCTCGATTATCTGCTCAAGAGTACGTAGCTTCTGGCAGCGAGGTCACGGTCCGCCAAGACAACGAAGACCAAGCATCTGCAGATTAAGCCCAGAAGACTATGTTACGCACCATTTCCCTTGCCATCGTGCTGTTTCTATTTTGGCTGGCCTTGTCCGGGCACTACACGCCGTTTCTCATGGGCGTCGGTGCCGTCGTGACAGTCGCCGCAGTCGCCTTATCCTCGCGCATGCACGCGAACGATACGGAAGGCCACCCCGTCCATCTCCTGCCGCGCACCCTGATTTACTGGCCGTGGCTGATTCTAGAGATCATGAAGTCGGCGTGGAATGTCACCCGCATCATTATCGATCCGCGCCTACCGATTTCACCCACGATGATACGACTCCGCGCCAGTCAATCGACATCCGTCGGCATCGCGACCTATGCCAACTCGATCACGCTCACGCCCGGAACGATCACAACCAATGTTTCCGGACACAATCTCACGGTTCATGCAATCGAAAGAGACGGCGCACTGGACCTGGAAGCGGGAGAGATGGACGCAAAGGTGACGGCATTCGAGGGAGGGCGCTGATGTACACCATTGCAACCTTCGCCGTGCTCATCGCGCTCGCCCTGGCCGTAGTGCGCGCCGTTCGTGGCCCGACCGTTTTCGATCGCGTGCTGGCCGGCAATGCCGTCGGTACGCTGGCAATTCTGCTGCTGATCGTCGTTGGTTTCTTAACGGGTCGGCCGGAGTGGGTCGACATTGGTCTGACCTACGCCTTGCTCAATCTGATTGGCACTCTGGCCATCCTCAAATATTTCCGCCACGGCGACCTCGCCCACGATGCCGAAGAGGAAACCAAGCAATGATCGATGGGGCACTCTACTATCTCAGCTATGTGCTCGTTGTCGCCGGTGCCTTTTTCATCGTTGTCGGCGCCATCGGCCTGGTCCGCATGCCAGACGTCTTCACACGCATGCATGCGACGAGCGTCACAGAAACCGCCGGCGCCGGATTGTTGATTGCCGGGCTGATGTTGCAGGCAGGCCTGTCGCTGTTGACCTTGAAGCTGTTCTTCGTTCTGGCCGTGTTTTTCCTGACGGCACCAGTCGCTACTCACGCCCTCGCTCAGGCCGCGCTGCAGGCCGGTATCGAGCCCCTGTTGCAGCACGATCATCGCGATAGCGACGGGACTGTCGAACAACCGTCCGACACTCCAGCCGAGCGGGAAAGCTGATGGAATCCTACATCAACATGGCGTTGCTGACGCTATTGGCCATTGTTACGGTCGCGATCGTGCGCCAGCGCAGTCTGTTCGGCGTCGTTGTCCTGGCAAGCATTTACAGCTTCCTGATGGCGAGCGTCATGATCGTGCTCGACGCGGTCGACGTGGCCATGACGGAAGCTGCCGTCGGAGCGGGCGTTTCCACGGTATTCCTGATTTGCACGCTATATCTCACCGGCTCAATTGAAATGCGGCCAATCCGGCCGATGGCCCTGCCGCTGTTCATCAGCCTGGCCACAGGCGTCATTTTGGTTTGGGGCACGTATGGTCTGCCGGCCTTCGGGATTGCGGACGCCCCAATCCATGTGCACGTCGCACCGTACTATCTCGACAATAGCATTCCAAAAATCGGTGTCCCGAACGTCGTTACGACCGTCTTAGCCGACTTCCGCAGTTTTGATACGCTCGGCGAGACGACTGTGATTTTCACGGCCGGCATCGGTATCATGCTTCTTTTGCGCCGGAGTAAGAACGGGAACAAGACTCCGGGGGACGACGCATGAGACTAGACACCATCTTCCGCGTCGCAACCAAGTTGATCATTCCATTTATTCTGGTGTTCGCCCTATACGTCCACTTCCACGGCGACTACGGACCGGGCGGTGGCTTCCAGGCCGGCGTCATTGCGGCCGGATCGATCATCCTCTACGCGATCATCTTTGGTGTCCGTGCCGCACAGCGCATTGTCCCGCAGTGGCTCGTCGCTCTGCTGGTTCCAGCGGGCGTCTTAATCTACTCCGTGACCGGGGCCGTGTCATTCATCTACGGCCTGAATTACATGGACTACGCCGCACTGGCGCACGATAGCAAGCACGGACACCATCTCGGCATTCTGCTGGTTGAAACCGGCGTCATCGTCACCGTTGCCAGCACGATGACTGCCATCTTTTACGCGTTCGTCGAGAGAGGACGCTGATGCAGATTCTCGATGCCATCGCCCCCCACTACAACTATGCCGTGACAATATTCCTGATGATCTCAGGGCTCTACATCGTGATTGCGCGCGGCAATATGGTCAAGAAACTGGTTGGCCTGTCGCTGTTTCAAACATCTGTCTATCTGCTCTACATCTCTCCCGGCAAAATTGTCGGCGGCACGGCACCGATCATCGATGAGTCCTTTACGGTTTATTCCAATCCCCTGCCCCATGTCCTGATGCTGACCGCGATCGTCGTTGGTGTCGCAACGCTTGCTCTCGGTCTAGCGCTGGTTGCCAGAATTCACGAAGCCTATGGAACCATCGAAGAAGACGAGATCTTCGAAGGAGACGAAGATCTATGAGCGCCGCCGGGGGGCACTTCGAACTCGGTCAACACCTGCCGGCCGTCATTGTCGTAACGCCATTGATCGCGTCCGGCCTGGTTGCCTTGCTGCGCAACAACCGCGTTGCGTGGTTCATTTCGCTGGCGGTGTCATGGGTTCTTCCAGTATTTGCCGTCATGCTGTTGTCCAAGGTCATGGCAGGCGGCACAATCTCCTACGCCCTGGGCGGCTGGGAACCCCCGTACGGCATCGAATATCGCGTCGATATTGTCAACGCGGCCGTGCTGATGCTGGTGTCCTGCGTCGGCGCAGTCGTCATGCCCTATGCCCTGCGATCAGTTGAATCCGACGTCGAAACCGAAAAGCAGCCCTGGTTCTATGCCATTTATCTCCTGTGCCTGTGCGGACTGCTCGGCATGGCTGTCACTGGTGACGCCTTCAACATTTTCGTGTTCATGGAGGTATCGTCGCTCGCCACGTATGTTCTGATTGCGATGGGCCGTGCCAAGCGGGCGCTACTGTCCGCCTACCAATATCTGATCATGGGTACAATCGGCGCGACGCTCTACGTCCTCGGCGTCGGGTTGCTTTATATCGTCACCGGCAGCCTCAATCTCGTTGACATCGCAGAACGCATCGGACCGGCCTTCGAAGATCAATCCCGGGCGATCATGGCCGCTCTGGCGTTCATCCTGGTTGGCATCAGCCTGAAACTGGCACTGTTCCCGCTGCATGTCTGGCTGCCCAATGCGTACGCGTTTGCTCCGTCGTTTGCGACCATATTCCTGGCCGCAACCGCCACGAAGGTTGCCGTCTATATTCTAATGCGCCTCTACTTCTCGGTCTTTGGCGCGGCCATCACGCTCAGCCAACTCCCCGTCACCGAAGTCCTGCTCATACTTTCCCTGGCGGCCATGTTCATCGCTTCGTTCCTCGCCATCTACGAGGACAGCATCGAGCGCATGCTGGCCTATTCGTCGGTCGCCCAAATTGGCTACATCACGTTGGGCATCGCGATCGCGAACCAAAGCGGGCTAACCGGATCGATCGTCCACATTCTCAATCATGCTGTGATGAAGGCAGCTTTGTTTGCGGCCATTGGTGCCGTGGTTTATCGCATTGGCACGAGTCGCCTGAGCAACCTTGGCGGACTCGGCCAGGTGATGCCGTTGACAATGGCTGCGTTCGTCATCGGCGGCCTGAGTATCGTCGGCGTACCTGGCACAGTCGGATTTGTTTCAAAGTGGTATCTCGGTGTCGGCGCCATGGAAGAGAACTGGTGGCCGGTGGTTTTCCTGATGGTTGCGAGCTCCCTGATCTCGGTGATTTATATCGGCCGGGTTGTCGAGGTGGCCTATTTTCGACCGGTCAGCGAACACTGCGCAAAAGCGACAGAACCGCCATTGAGCATGTTGTTGCCCATCCTGCTGCTTGCCGCAGCGACAATTTACTTCGGCTTCGAAACGACTTGGACCGGTGATGTCGCCGGCAGAGCCGCCGAGCAGTTACTCGGAGGGCTGAAGCAATGACCGGCCTGCACCCCTCCGATCTGATTCTGGTCTCGATCCTCTTACCTTTGGCGGCCGCATTTCTGATCCCGGTATTCCACCGTTCGCCAAACCTGCGTGAAGGTGTCACGATTATCGCCGCCGTTGCACTCTGGATTACGGTGCTGGATCTGGTCCCTCATATTCTCGACGGTGCCCGGCCCACGGCGCTGAACTTCGAGATCGTTCCAGGACTAGGTCTGGCGTTCCAGGTCGAACCACTTGGCATGCTCTTTGGCCTGGTCGCATCGACCTTGTGGATCGTCAATTCGATCTACTCCATAGGCTATATGCGGGGCCATCACGAGCCGCGTCAGACAACCTTTTTCGTGTGCTTCGCGGTCGCCATTGCCAGTACCATCGGTCTCGCGTTCTCGAGAAACCTGTTCACGCTCTTCATTTTCTACGAAATTCTCACGCTCTCCACCTATCCGCTCGTTGCTCACAAGGCCAACGAGGAAGCACGCAGCGGCGCCCGAATCTATCTCATGCTCCTGCTCGGGACATCGATGGTGCTCCTGTTGCCGGCGATCATCATCACGCTCAACGTCG
>JBPCWB010000307.1:0-13278 GCA_051009955.1 Hyphomicrobiaceae bacterium
CGTTGTTCCCGCATCTGACCATCCTCGACAACGTCGCATTCGGCCTAAAGGGTCTGGACAGGCAGCTTGCCGCGCGGGAGGCCTTTGCCGCTCTCACCCGGGTCGGCCTGGACCGCTATGCGCGCGACTATCCTCATATCCTATCCGGCGGCCAGCAGCAGCGGGTCGCACTGGCGCGGGCAATCGTCCCGCGACCGGCGGTGATATTAATGGATGAGCCGTTTTCTGGCCTCGATGTCTATTTGCGTGAAACACTGCGCCAGACCACCATCGATTTGCTCCGTGAAACTCGCTCCACCGGTGTCATTGTTACGCACGATCCGGACGAAGCGATGCGGCTGGCCGACCGCATTGCAGTCATGCGTGATGGCCGGATTATACAAATCGGATTGGCGGACTTTCTCTATCATCATCCGGCGGACCTCTTCGTGGCGCGGTTGTTCTCGGAGATCAACGAGCTGCCCGCCACGGTCGAAGGCGGCGCGGTTGCAACGCCGTTTGGTTCCTTTCCGGCCGAAGGATTTGCTAACGGGAGCAAGGTAGTCCTGTGTATCCGCCGCCGCGCGGTGCGGCCCAGCAAGACCAAATCGGGACTCCCGGGACGTGTGCTGGCAACGCGTTTTCAAGGCGACTTGGCGCAGTTGACAGTTGGAGTGAGCGGATCCGACGTCCCGATCACGAGCCTCGTCCGCGAAGCTCTTGCACCCGTACCTGGTGACGATGTGTGGCTCACGATTGATCCTGAGGGTGCATTGGTTTTTCCTGAAGATTCAAATATATAGATAAGAATGAACGGGTCGCGGAATTCAGCTTGACAGCAGCGCGCGGCTTGCCCATGTCCACGCAATCTGCAATAGTTGCTGCAAAGCAACGAATGGCGACGAGCCGCTCAGTCTGGCGTTGGGAACCTACTGCCCGAGGGTGGAATTCGACTCCTTCAGCACATAGGTCAGATGAACAGAGCGACGGCCGGCAGCAAAGACAGCGTTAAGGAAAGCGATAACGGATGGGTACCTTCAGTATTTGGCACTGGCTGATCGTTTTGGCGATCGTCGTTCTTCTGTTCGGGCGCGGCCGCATTCCCGAATTGATGGGCGATGTTGCAAAGGGCATCAAGAACTTCAAAAAGGGTATGACCGACGAAGACAAGACCGCGGCTCAGGAACCCAAGGCGATCGATTCGACGGCCGAGAAGAGCGTAGAGACATCCTCGTCCGAAACGACCAAGGCGAGTTGAACGGGGCAGGGAAACGATCGCCAGGAGTTTTCGGTGCGGCCTCAGCGCCCCCGAACAGAACTCACGACGTGCACCGGCGAGACGTTTGCAGATCCGTTGCGCGTGACCTTTTCGGGACATTTCAATGCTGGACATCGGCTGGAGCGAGCTGTTCATCGTAGCGACCATTGCGCTGCTTGTGGTGGGTCCCAAGGAGTTGCCGTCGCTGTTGCGAACGATTGGACGCTTCGCCGCTACCATCAAGCGTCAAGCGCAAGAATTCCGCACGCAATTCGATGAGGCCATCAAGGACACTGAGTTCGAGCAGGTGAAAAAGGAGTTCGATGACCTGAAATCGGGTGCCGAGTCGACCATTCGTGATGCCAGCGCCAGCTTTGAGGATGAGATGCGCGAGCTGGACGATATCCGGCGTGATGTCGATGAGGACCTGAACAAGGCCATCAAGGACGAGAGTCGGGGGAGCGACGCGGAGCCGCTCGACGAACCCGGCGACTGGCGCGATGAACACAACGCCGCCATCCTGGAGGCGGAAAAGACAGCCGCATCAAACGGTGACGGATCGCACGAAAGCCGTGACAAGACTGCGGCTGAGGAGGTTGCCCCAGACGCCGCAGATTCGGCTGAGCCGATACAACAATCAGCGAAAGCGGGTGCGGCCACGTGAGCGACACCGCTGACACCGATCGCGATGGACAGAACGAGATCGACGCCTCCAAGGCGCCGCTCATGGACCATTTGGTCGAACTGCGCCAGCGCTTGATTTATGCGCTGATCGCGTTCTTCATCATGTTCGTCCTCTGTTTCGCGTTCGCCGGATCAATCTTCAATATCCTGCTGTGGCCGTTCATTTCGGTTGTCGGTGCCGAGAACGCCAAGACGATCTATACCCATCTGTTGGAAAAGTTCTTTACCGAGGTCAAGCTCGGCCTGTTCGGAGCGGCGTTCCTTTCGTTTCCGGTGGCCGCCATCCAGATTTACAAGTTTGTTGCGCCCGGCCTTTACCTCAACGAGCGCGACGCCTTTCGGCCCTATCTCTTTGCTACGCCGCTGCTGTTCTTCATCGGTGCCTGCGTCGTCTACTTCATCGCGATGCCGCTGCTTGTTCAGTTCTCCGTTGGATTTCAACAAGTCGGCGGCCAGCAACAGGCGGCTATCGAGCTATTGCCAAAGGTGAGCGAGTATCTCTCTTTGATCATGACGCTCATCCTCGGCTTTGGTATTTGTTTTCAATTGCCGGTCGTTGTGACCTTGCTGGCACGGGCCGGTTTCCTCACATCGGACACGCTGCGGGAAAAGCGGCGCTGGGCCATCGTCGGCGTCTTCGTGGCGGCGGCCATTCTGACACCGCCGGACCCCATCAGCCAGATCGCCATGGCATTGCCGACGTTGGGTCTCTACGAGATTTCAATCCTGGCAGTTGCCTACGTTGAACGCCGACGCGGGCACACGAAAGCCGACGACGAGGATCCCTAAGGCCTAAGCAACCGCGATGGGACCAATCTGACGCGCGGGATTCGGACCGGTCCCGGCGCGGCCCCTGACGACAGGCGATTTTCCCGCATGCATCCACAAGTCAGGCCGTATCAAAACCCTGCTGTAGACCGCAGTCCCCTAGGCGTCCTATAGAGGGCGCCTATTCTTTTCATTGCCCGTGCAGCCGGCCACATCCGAGAGGCAAAGTCCGTGTTTGACATCAAGTGGATACGCGAAAATCCAGGTGCGTTCGACAAGGGCCTCGAGAGCCGCGGTGTTGAGCCGGCGGCCGCCAGGTTAGTAGAATTGGACGACGCCCGCCGCCGTCATCTCACCAGCCTGCAGGAGGCGCAGGCGAGGCGAAACGCGGCATCCAAGGAGGTCGGCAAGGCAAAGGCTGCGAAGGATGAGGAGACGGCCCGGAAGCTCATGGCAGAAGTGGCCGAGTTGAAGGAATTCATACAAACCGGGGAGCAGACAGAAAGAGAGTTGGATGCTGCCATCGAAACGGAGCTGGCAGCAATCCCGAACATCCCGTTGGACGAAGTGCCTGTGGGCGCCGACGAAAACGACAACCAGCTCGTGCGGACGCATGGGCAGCCGCCGACCTTCAACTTTGCGCCGAAGGAGCATTTTGAACTCGGCGAGTCGCTGGGTCTCATGGATTTCGAAATTGCAGCAAAGATTTCCGGTGCCAGGTTTGTCGTGCTCAAAGGCGCCCTTGCCCGCATGGAACGGGCACTCGCACAGTTCATGCTTGACGTGCATACCAATGAGTTTGGCTACACCGAAGTTGCGCCGCCGTTGCTTGTTCGCGATCAGGCCGCCTACGGCACCGCCAATTTGCCGAAATTTGCCGAGGATCTATTTCATACGGATGACGGCTTCTGGCTCATTCCGACCGCCGAAGTTTCACTGACGAATCTGGCCCGCGAAAAGATTCATAGCGAGGCTGACCTGCCGATGCGCTACACGGCATGGACGCCGTGCTTCCGGTCCGAAGCCGGTTCAGCCGGTCGCGACGTCCGCGGCATGATCCGGCAGCATCAATTCAGCAAAGTCGAACTTGTCTCGATCACGACGCCGGACATGGCGATGGATGAGCACGAGCGGATGACAAGTTGTGCCGAAGAGATCCTCAAGCGGCTCGGGCTGGCTTATCGGACGATGCTGCTGTGTACCGGCGATATGGGATTTGCATCGCGCAAGACCTATGACATTGAGGTTTGGCTACCTGGCCAGAATGCCTATCGTGAGATCTCAAGTTGCTCCGTTTGCGGTGATTTTCAAGCCCGGCGTATGGCCGCGCGGTATCGCGTTGGCGAGAGCAAGACTGTTCGCTATGTTGCAACGCTCAATGGATCGGGGCTTGCAGTGGGTCGAACGCTGATCGCCATTCTTGAGAATTTTCAACAGTCGGACGGGTCTGTCACAATCCCTGATGCGCTGGTCCCTTACATGGTCGGCCTCGAACGACTGTCTATAACTCCTGCATAGAACGGAATTTGTATGCGCATACTCATCACCAACGATGACGGTATTGATGCTCCGGGGCTGGGGGCATTGCGAGACATTGCCGCCGAATTGAGCGATGATGTGTGGGTGGTTGCACCGGAGACCAACCACAGTGGTGCCGGCCATTCATTGTCGCTGCGTGATCCCATTCGGATGCGCGAGATCGATGAGCGCACATTCGCCGTATCGGGCACACCGACGGATTGCGTGATCATGGCCGTGCGCCGTGTGATGTTCGATCACCGGCCAGACCTCATCTTGTCGGGCGTGAACTTGGGCCAGAACCTAGCGGAAGATGTGACGTACTCCGGTACGATCGCGGCCGCTTTCGAAGGAACGCTCGTCGGCATCCGTTCAATCGCACTCAGCCAATCCGTCGGTTTCCGCGAGGGCCGCGAGCCGGAATGGGAAACCAGCCGTCGACACGGTCGTGACATCGTCAAGAAACTGCTTGAGATCGACTGGCCACCGAGTGTGCTGATGAATGTCAACTTTCCGGATCGCGAGCCTGACGACGTCGAGGGCGTTCGCATTACAAATCAAGGACGTCGCGACCAGGCGACCCTTGGGATTGAAGAGCGTCTCGATAGTTGGGGGCGGCCCTATTATTGGCTGGGTTTCGGCCGCAAACTCTCCAATCCACCGGAAGATGCCGACCTCTGGGCCGTTTACAATGGATATGTATCCGTCACGCCGCTCTCCATGAACCTGACGGCAACAGAGATGAAAGATCCGTTGGAGGCGATCCTGAAGCCCTGACCGGCACGCAGTTCGCAAGCCTCATCTGCGGGCGCCATCGCCCGCCCACGCGCAATGCTAAGCCAGGATATTGAGTCTTGGCGGCTGAGCGCCATTTTGCTGACCCAACTTGGCCGCGCTCAACACACAATCGACAAATACTCCGTAGTCTTAGGGCAGCTGTCGTTCGAAAGCGGCAACTGAGATTTGGCAGGGGAGGGGACGCCCATGCTCAGGATCTCAGCTTCATCCGCGGCTGAATGAGATCAAATGGGATCTCCAGGTCAGCGCGAACCGGCAACATTCCCAAACGTCTTAACGCTCTGTTTACCTTACCCGGGCTAGGTAGATCGGAGTTTATGAGGTGTACCATGTTGCGTATTGGGCGTCCCAAAGTTACCCCCGCCGGCACCGCGAAAGTGCGCGCTGCAGCGGGCGTTTTCGTTTCGGGTGCTGTCATCGTCGGCTTCGGAATGGCCGGCTGCAGTGCGGATATCACGCGGTTTAACGGACTTGGTGTCAGTGGCAACCAAGCACACGATACCGCGAGACCCCATCAATTCGATCAAACGCTGTTCGACCAACAGCCGGCAGCCGATGACCCGGCGCTGGCAACGCCCTATGGTCGGGGGACGACGGGCAGCATCGGGCGGGTGGAGTCGCAGCGGCTCGCCGACGCTGCGCCACGGCCCGCTAATCACAGCTATAGCTCGGATCGCATCCCGCCGCGCGCGGCGCCAACCAGCTACAATCGTGGACCTTATCGGCCGTCTCAGCCCGAAACCAGCTTTCAGCCGACGAGTGTGGCGCCACCGTCTGAAGACGGGCGGGCCACAACAATTACGGTGCAAAGCGGTGATACGCTGTATCAACTTGCACGCCGTTACGGCACGACCGTCGCGAGCATCAAGCAAGCCAATGGCCTCACGGGCAATATCATCAGGCCCGGCCAACAGCTGGTGATGTCTGGAACGCGAACGCGCAGCCCAACACCGGTGGCCCGTGGCATCGCGCCGGAGGCGAGCTACACAAACACGCAAACCCGCGATGTTGGGTCAGCCGGCGGTACCTACACCGTTCGGCCTGGCGACAGTCTCTATGGGATAGCCCGGCGCACGGGTGTGCGAGTCGCGACGCTGAAGCAATTGAACGATATCCGGGACGTGCGCCGCGTCATGCCGGGAACGGTGCTTCGTCTTGAAGGCGATCAGCAATCACCGACATCCGATCAAAGCCTAACCGCTGAGCCACAAAGGACACCGCGGTTCAGCGAGGAACCCCGGACACGGCGGGTGGGGACCACGCCAATCATCATCAATCCGTCGGTGGGCCAGCAGGGCGCCAAACCGCCGGTCGCGTTGAACTCGCCGGAGAGCCGCATCGACAATGGCAATAGCGGCCGTCCACAAGCGGGCAAGCGATATGCGCGCACCGAGGTTCCGGTGAGCACATCAACGGCGGACCCGGCAGGCAAGCTGCGGTGGCCGCTTAGCGGCCGCATCATCCGTGGTTTCGGAAAGCGGTCGGACGGCAGCCAGAACGACGGCATTAACATCGCTGTACCGGTCGGGACGGATATTCATGCCGCCGAATCCGGCGTGGTGGCCTATGCCGGCAACGAACTCAAGGGATACGGCAACCTGATCCTCATTCGGCACGACAACGGCTACGTGACAGCCTACGCCCATGGCGACCGCATGTTGGTGCGCCGGGGTGATGCCGTGCGGCGCGGCCAGGTGATCGCCAAGGCCGGAAAAACCGGTTCGGTGAGCCAGCCTCAGCTCCATTTCGAGCTGCGCAAAGGGGCCAAGCCGGTTGATCCCATTCCGTATCTGAGTCGACGCCTGTAGAGCCGGCCCAATCGGGCCCGCTCTTGACCGCTGACGACAACGGCGGACGAAATGCTGCGCAGGGTAGACGGTGACCTAGTCTAGATCCAATGTCTTGCCCTGACGGCCGGCCAGGTCCTGGATGTATTGCCAGGCCACCCGGCCCGAACGCGCGCCTCGCGTCGTCGACCATTCGAGCGCATCACGGCGCAGTTCGTCTGGCTCAAAGTCCAGCTGGAAATGGTCGACGTAGCCGCGGACCATGGCGAGGTACTGGTCCTGCGAGCCGTTGTGGAATCCGAGCCATAAGCCGAACCGGTCGGACAACGAGACCTTTTCCTCAACCGCTTCCGACGGATTGATGGCGGTTGAGCGCTCATTCTCCATCATGTGGCGCGGCATCAGATGCCGCCGGTTCGAGGTCGCGTAGAAAACGACATTGGCCGGCCGGCCCTCGATGCCGCCGTCGAGAACGGCCTTGAGGGACTTGTAGCTGGTGTCGTCATGGTCGAACGACAGGTCATCACAGAACACGATGAAGCGGTGCGGGCTGGCCCGCATGAGGTTCAGGCAGCGCGGCAGGCTGGAAATGTCCTCACGGTGAATTTCGACCAGTTTCAGGTCGGGCTGTTCCGTTCCGCCCAGTGCTAACTCGCGGCGGATCTTGGCGTGCGCCGCCTTCACCAGCGAGGACTTGCCCATGCCGCGGGCGCCCCACAACAAGGCATTGTTGGCTGGAAAGCCCTGGGCAAAACGTCGCGTGTTGTCCAGGAGCTGGTCTGCCGGGCGCTCGACACCCTTTAACAGCCCAAGCGGGACCCGGTTGATTTGCCTGATTGGTTGGAAGATATCCGGGTCTGTTTGCCAGATAAAGGCCTCCGCGGCCGCGAAATCCGGTTGCGCCTGGGGCGGCGGTGCCAGGCGGTCCAATGCGTCTGCAATACGTTCGAGAAGATCGGTCTGTGAGGCGGTCATCGTCGGTTCGCTGAATAGCTGTCACTGGTGTTCTGGCGGCGATCTATAGGCGCTTGCGCCGAAAAACGGGAGGCCTTGGGGCACTGCGTCACGCTGACCGCCATACAAGCCGGCGGGCGGCTGTTGCATTAGGCCAACCAATATCTATAGTCCTGTGCCAATCGCGACGCCTGCTTGGCCGCCTAGCGAGGCCGGACAAGCAGCGCCGTTTTGCGTTCAATCGAGCTGCACCAACAACGATAAAGGTTCTCACGCGCCCATGTTTATTAGCCCAGCTTACGCGCAGGCCGGCGGTGCCGGTGGCGGAGATTTCTTTCTGCAGCTGATGCCTATTCTGCTGATGATCGTCATATTCTATTTTTTGCTGTTTCGCCCACAACAACAGCGTATGAAGGCGCATCAGCAGATGGTTGCCAATATCAGGCGTGGTGACACCGTTGTGACAGCCGGCGGTCTGATCGGTAAGGTCACGCGGGTCAAGGACGACGGCAACGAGATTGAAGTCGAAGTGGCGGACAACACGCGTGTGCGAGTGGTAAAAGGCACGGTCGCTGAAGTGCGCGTGAAAGGCGAACCGGTCAAGGAATAGCGCTTTGGCGGGCATCCCCGGACGCAGCGGCTACTTGTTGATTTTGTCGCAACTGCCTAAATCGAACGTAACGGCCGAGCGCGGCGCGCCGCTCAGCTCCCTCCATGGGGAAACGAAAGAATAAAGTCTGATGCTCCACTTTGCCCGTTGGAAGATAATCGCAATTGCCGGCATTTGCGTCGCGGCGATCGTGTTCGCTATGCCGAACTTTTTCTCCAAGGAAGTTGTGGCGAGCTGGCCCAGTTGGGTCCCCAACAAACAGTTGTCTCTGGGCCTTGATCTGCGCGGTGGTGCCCATCTCCTCTACTCGATGGACGTCAAGGAACTGCGCAAGAACCTGCTGACGAACCTGCGCGCAGATGTGCGCAAGCGGCTGCGCGACGCCAAGATCGGAACCGTTGGGACCGGCATTGTTGCCAACGGAGTGCAGACTCGCCTTGGTCAACCTGCGGACATGGAGCGGGCTCTCGGCGTGTTGCGCGAAATCGCGCAGCCGCTGTCCTCCAACATCTTTTCCGGCACTGATGAGCGCGACCTCGAAGTGGAAAAGGTCGACGACCGGGTGATCCGTCTCGTCCTCAACGACGCCGGTGTCAAACAACAGATTACCGAGGCAATTTCCGGCGCTATCGAAACGGTTCGGCGCCGGGTTGATGAATTCGGCACCAGTGAACCGAACATCACGCGTCAGGGGGCGGACCGGATCCTGGTTCAGGTGCCGGGCGTCCAGGATACGCAGGGGCTAAAGGACCTCATCGGCAAGACTGCCAAACTTTCGTTCCATGAAGTGCATCCGTCGGAAGGGCGTTCGTCAGAAGAGCGTCCGGCCCGCGGCGATTATCGATCGTACAAGTCGTCGCCGGAGTCGGATGATGCGGGAACGTTTTACTATCTCAAGGAGCCGGCCGTCGTCCGGGGTGATCAGCTCAAGAGCGCTTCGCAGGGATTCGACCAGCGTACCAACGAACCGATCATCCTGTTTACATTCAACCAGGAAGGCGCCCGCGGTTTCGCAAAGTTCACGTCCGAGAACGTCAACCGTCCGTTTGCCATCGTCCTCGACAATCAAGTGCTGTCCGCACCGGTCGTGCGCGAGCCAATTCTCGGAGGCTCAGGTCAGATTTCCGGCGGATTCACGGTGAAGACTGCCAACGATCTTGCCATCCAGTTGCGCTCCGGCGCGCTACCGGCCGATCTCACCGTCGTCGAGGAACGCTCTGTCGGGCCATCGCTTGGCGCAGACAGTATTGCATCGGGACGGATGGCCGGCATCGTCGGCGCGGTCGCGACCGTGCTTCTGACAATCTGGGTTTATGGTACCTTTGGCCTGTTCGCCGTGTTCGGGCTGGTTCTCAATGCGCTGTTCATTGTCGCAATCATGTCGACCATCGGTTCGGTGCTGACGTTGCCTGGCATCGCCGGTTTGATCCTGACCATCGGGATGGCCGTCGATGCCAACGTTCTGATCTACGAACGCATCCGCGAAGAGTTGCGTGGTGGCAAGAGCGCCATATCAGCGATTGATTCCGGCTTCAGCCGGGCGATGGTGACCATTCTCGACAGCCAGCTGACGACGCTGACGGCGGCGATCATCATGTTCTGGCTGGGTTCGGGTCCGATCAGGGGCTTCGCGGTAACGCTCTCAATCGGGATCTTTACGTCGATTTTCACGGCAGTAACCCTCGTTCGCCTGATGGTCGCACTGTGGTTGCGGCTGGAGCGCTCCAAGAGCCGGTCCGTTGATGTGCCAATCTAAGACAAGGTCATCAACACTCGACGGTTACCGGAAAGATAGGTCATTCAGATGTCGCTGATCCCACACTTCAAAGGCCATCCCTTATTTAGGCTGAGTTCCGAGCTGCCGATCATCGGCTTCGCCCGAACGGCCTTGATCGCGTCGGGTATTGCAGTGGTTGCGTCGCTGCTGCTGTGGGCGTTCGTGGGATTGAATTTCGGCGTCGACTTCAAGGGCGGCTCAATGATCGAGGTGCAAGCCAAGTCCGGCGTCGCCGATATCGGACAGTTGCGCAGCGCGGTCGGTGGTCTCGGCCTCGGAGATATCCAGATTCAAGCCTTTGGATCCGAACGCGACGTCCTCATCCGGGTCGAGCAACAGCCCGGCGGCGACAAAGCTCAACAGCAGGCCCTGTCCAAGGTTCTGGCGGCGATTGGCGACAACTACATACAGCGCCGGGCCGAGGTGGTCGGCCCAGCGGTTTCCGGCGAATTGCGCACAACGGGCATGATCGCCGTCTTGTGTTCCATCATCGCGATTATTCTTTATGTCTGGTTCCGTTTCGAGTGGCAGTTCGCGGTTGGTGCGGTTGTCGCTCTGACTCACGACGTGTTGATCACTGTCGGCGTGTTTTCGCTGCTTCAGCTCGAATTCGACCTGTCGACAGTGGCGGCATTGCTGACTATTCTCGGCTATTCGGTCAACGATACCGTTGTCGTTTCCGACCGCATTCGAGAGAACCTGCGCAAATTCAAGAAACTCGAAATCGCCGAACTGCTCAACCGTTCGATCAATGAGACGCTGGCGCGAACATTGATGACCAGTCTGACGACACTGGTCGTTCTCGTGGCATTGTACATCCTCGGTGGCGAGGTCATTCGCAACTTCACTTTCGCCATGATGTTTGGCGTTGTGATTGGGACCTACTCGTCGATCTTCATCGCGGCACCCCTGCTGGCTCAACTCGGTGTCAAACGCGACTGGTCCGGGATTACACGAGGCTCCCCGGCAGCGGCGAGCTAGGTCGCCACAGGCATCAAAGGGAACGCGCGCTGTGTTGGCGGACCAAATTGCGCGATATCCGGGAACGGCGCCCATTGATGCCTATGGGAACGGTGGCTTTCGTTTTGCCGAGATGAGTCATCGCGGTTCGATCCTCTGCCTGCCCTCCGGGATCTACGCTTGGAACGTCGCGACAAGTGAGCCGTTGACGCCGGCGGCGCTCGGGCTCGTGTTGGCCGAATTGCAGGCACCGTCGTTCCTGCTTCTCGGGACGGGAGAAAAACAGGTCTTTCCAACTCCGGGATTGCGTTCTGCATTCATTGCGGCAGGTCTTGGGCTGGAACCGATGAGCACTGGCGCAGCGTGCCGCACCTATAATGTCCTGCTGGGCGACGGTCGGCCTGTCGCTGCCGCCCTGGTTGCGGTGCCGTGACCACCAATCTGGCGGGCAACGACCTATCGGCCGTCTGGCCGGATGTTTTTGCGACCGCGCGCAACTACGACTTCGACCGCTACCTCGCTGCAACACTTTCGCCGCGTAACGTGCGGCAAGACCTTATCGTGTTGGCTGCGTTCGCGGGCGAGATGGCGCGCATTCCTCTGACCGTTACAGACCCGACGATCGGCGCCGTTCGCCAGCAATGGTGGCGCGATGCCTTGTTGTCCGCCGGGAGCGGTAAGTCCGGCAACCCACTGGCTGACGCCGTGATCGATGTCGTGCAGCGTCACAAACTACCGGTTGGACTTCTCGTCGGCCACATTGATGCTCAAGAACTGGAACTCTACGGCGATCTCGTGGAGGATCTCGACGCGCTGAAAGTCCACTTTCAAAAGCGTGACGGCGCGCTGTTCGAACTGTCTGCGATGATCCTTTCTGACGGCAAGAGCCCGCATGCACCGTCGAATAGAAGTCACGACGTTATCCAGGCCGCAGGCCTGGCTTACGGCCTCTCCCGGACTCTCTGTGAAGTACGGATGCGTGCCCAGGGGCGCCAACTTCTGGTGCCGGCGGATCGCGCACGCGTGCACGGGATCTCGATTGAGAGCGGAGCGCCTGACCAACACCCGGAGGCGCTACGATGCCTCGTCCTGGAGCTGAGTGAAGCCGCCACAACCGCGCTTCAAAACCTGCGATCCATGGCATCAGAAATCAACCGTGGCCTGAACCCAGCATTGCTGCCGGCGGCATTGACGGAAGCCTATCTGCGCAGCGCCGTCCGCCAATTTGAGGCCGCAATATCGTTGGACACCAGGCCCTCGCCACTAACAAAATCGTGGTGCCTGCTGCGGGCGTATTGGCGCGGCTCGATTTGACCGCGCCGAAACCGACTGTTGAGCCAAGGATGGCAAATATGTTGCCAGTGCGTTGGATCATTGTTTTCGTCTTCGCCTGCGCCGTGTTGACCGGCCTGCCCGGCGCCGCCAACGCGCAGCCCGACATCACCTGGCGGGTCGAGAACCCGTTCAGGTTTTTCACTGATTCCGCCGATACAGCCCGGCATCGCGCAACGTATGAGGCATTGTCGCCCGGCGAGCGGCTGAACCCCATCCTATCGAGCGAACGCCAGCTTGCGCGCCGCCATCCCGATGGCTGGGCCGCGGCTTTGTCTGGTGAGGTTTGCTGGGATCGCACGACCAATCGCCACCGCTGCCCGGACCAAAAGTCGTCGTATGTTCGGCCTGGGTACCATCGTGTCGAGGTGCAACTCAGCAATCTTGGTGAGCTGGCGCAGGCCACTTGTACCTGGTTGACCGCGCCACGTGGGCGGGCCGCCGGACGCGGGATGGCCATTACGCAACCTTGCGCCGAACAACTGATTTTGGAGGTCCCCTATCCCCGAGGCGTCAACATCGAGGTCCATGCGACGCACCGCTTGATTGCGCGCAAGCGCATTGTCGTTCGCGACGTCCTGATTGTCGGATTTGGTGACAGCTTTGCATCCGGCGAGGGAAATCCGGATATGCCCGTTCGGTTTTCTCCCGAGCGCACAGCCGACTACGGCGAGCCGACGGACGAAATTCAGCTCAAGGGTTATCCCGCGCGGATCGGTAGTTGGTCAGAGATCGGGGATCGCAATTTCATTGCCAATAATGCCAGGTGGTTGGATCAAGCCTGCCATCGTTCGCTTTATTCGCATCAACTGCGTGTCGCGCTCCAGCTCGCCATCGAAGATCCGCATCGCGC
>JBPCWB010000308.1:0-7341 GCA_051009955.1 Hyphomicrobiaceae bacterium
TGGCCGAACCGTTGCGGGCGAAGTTGCGGACATAAAGACGCACCTGGCAGATCGAACTCTGTTGGCGTGCCGACCAACTCAGCTGCTCGATGTCGATCCTACCAGGTTCGTTGCCGACGGCCATCACAGCCCCTTAGATCTGATCGCGGACCCGCGGGTCCAGAATGCCATAAATGATGTCGATCAAATAGTTCACCATCATGAAGAAGAAACCCAATACGATGGTGGCGCCTATGATCGGCTCGAAGTCGGAATTGATCGCTGCATCGACGGTATACAGCCCAATCCCTGGCCAGTCGGACACGGATTCGACCAGCACTGTTCCCCCAAGCATCCATCCGAACCGCAGACCGATCATGGCCATCGTCGGAAGCATGGCGTTCTTGAGGGCGTAGATCGCGACGATGCGGAATGTTGAGAGGCCCTGCGCTCGGGCATTGGTGACGTAGTCCTCGTTCAGGGCCTCGAGCATCTCGGCCCGGTTGACGCGGATGATGGACGCCAGCGCGGGAAGGGACAATGCGACGCCCGGTAGAACCATGTGGTGAACCGCTTCCACAAAAGTCGCGAACTCACCGCGGAGCAGCGCATCCACCAGCAAGAGGTGAGTGATCGCCTCAGGCGGATCGGTCATCATCTCAATGCGTCCGCCGAGTGGAAACCAACCGAGCTGCAGGGCCAGGAACAGCTGCAACATGAGGCCGAGCCAGAACATAGGCAGCGCAACGCCGGCAACCGTCCCCATGCGGATGGCATGATCGAGCTTGCTGTTCTGATAGAACGCCGCCAGCACACCGAGCGGGATGCCAAGCACGATGGCAACGATTATCGAAAAGACAACAAGCTCGAAGGTTGCTGGGAAATAGCGGACCAGATCATCCCAGACCGCATGCGTCGTAGTCAGGGACTTGCCCCAATCGCCCGTCAGAAGTCCCCCGACATAAATCAGAAACTGACGATAGAGGGGTTTATCAAGACCGTACTCGACCCTGATCCGCTCGACCATTTCCTGCGTCGCATCCGGACCGGCAGCCAGTGCCGCCGGATCACCGGGCGCGATGCGCGAGATGGTGAAGGTGATCGCGACCAGGCCCAGCAGCATCATCACCATCAACAGACTTCGCTTGACCGTGAATCTGAGCATGGGATGCAGGTTCCCCCTCGTTGGCACGATGCCGGCCTGATCCAACTGCGATCAAACCGGCACCTGTCAGCCGTTTCCGGGCGGAGTTACTTGCCGATATAGAGCGGGTAGAAATCCAGCTCAGTGGTCATCCGTACCGGGCTGTATTCAAAACCCTTCACCCAGTCACGGTAGACAATCATACGCTTGCGCATCATGCCGAAGATCTCGGTTTGGTCTTCCACCAGGCGCTTCTGAATCTCCTCGTAGATCGGCTTGCGCTCCTCCCACGACGTCAAAAAGCGGGCCTTCTCGATAAGTGCGTGCACCTCTTTGTTGTCGTAATAGTGGGTCCCATAATAGCGGCCCCAAGAACTCTTGTGATACTGGATGGCTACGGCATCCGGGTCTGTGGAGACGGGGGTCGCGAAGATCGCCATCAGTTGCGGAGAGGTCTCCACCTTGGAACCGCGCGCAACCATGCTCGACCAGGTCAATGGCACCATCTTCACTGAGATATCGAGGGGTTTCAGAGCGTCGATCAATACCAGGCCCATTTGGCGTTCAACTTCGAAACCTTGCACGTAGACGTACTCGATCTCAAAGCCACCTTTCGGCCACTTCGTCTTGGCGAGGAAGGCCTTGGCCTTCGCCAGGTCCTTTGTCGGCATACCGGGAATATCGATCTTGCCTTTGATGTCGTCGCTGAACGGGCTGGTTTGGAGTTTGGCACGACCGTTGAAGATCTTGACGAAGGCATCGTAGTCATAGGCCCAAGCAATCGCCTTGCGAACGTTGACGTCTGATGTGTATTCGGCCTTGGTGTTGAATTTTAACCCGAATGCGGTGAGCGCCGGCTCTGTCGATGAGACCATGCCTTTCATCTTCGAGACCTGCTCGAACTCGTCGGGCGTAAGGCCGTTGACGATGTCCGCTTCGCCTTTGATGAGGGCGGCGCGCTGGGCGGACGACTCTCGGATGATCTTGTAGATCACACCGCCGAGTGGACCTTTGAATTTACGCCAGTAGTCCTGAACGCGTTCCAGTTCATACAGCGTGCCGGGCTCGACCCGCCGCAGCTTGAACGGGCCGCTACCGGCCTCGTTCTCGATCAACCATTTCTGCCCCATGTCGCCATCGACTTCTTTTGCCATGACCTGTTTGGGGTTCATGATGTACCACCAGGGCACGAACGACATGAAAGGCGCGTACGCTCGGTCCAGAGTCATTGTGATCGTGTGATCGTCGACCGCTTTGATGTTCTCAGCCTTCAGGAACGAATTGAGCATCCAGGCGGGTCCCTTGCCGAGTTTCAACGTTCGTGCATAGGACCAGCGCACAGCCTCTGCCGTCACGGGATCGCCATTGTGGAACTTGGCGTTCTTGACCAAGTGGAAGGTGTAGGTCTTGCGGTCGTCGCTGATTTCCCAACGTTCGGCCAACCAGGGCACAACTTTGGGAGGCGAGCCGACATACTTCGCAAGGCCGTCGTACATGGCCTGCTGCAGAGTCCGGATCGATGCATCGTATTTGATGCTGGGATCCATGATCGGAACCTTTTGCCGGCTCGCAACAACCAGGATCTTGTCCTTGCCCCGCCGCTCAAACGCGTCGGCATCTTGAAGGATTGCTGAGCTGGACGCAGCAATGGCGCCGATGCCCAACAATAGCATCTGAATGTGTTTCATGTTTCTCTCCCTTAGTGTGCCCGGCTCATTCATGAAGCGCCGCGTGTTCTGACTTGACGGAGTCCTGACTTTGAGCAGTAGCAATCATCAAAACCTACGTCACCAATCAGCCGCTCGGTATACGCGCCGACACGTAGAGCCGGACGGGACCATTTTCTTCACCTGACAGCGGCAGCATAGCATAGACAGGCCGCATCGGACACAGTGATCGCTCTTGTTGCTGTTCCGATAAGAGGTCGTACTTACTGGGCCGAAATGCGGTTGTGGCTTATTCTGGCTGATGCTTGACACCTGATGCCGGTTGCTGTGGCTGCGGCGTGTCCGCCCGGCTACCGGGGTCCGTTACCGTGCTCGCTTGGAGTCAATATCAATGAAGGAGACAATCGTACGTGTGGCTTCCGACGTGGGCGGGACGTTCACGGATCTGGTGTTTCTCGAAATCAATCCTGCAAGCGGACACCAGGTCGTCCGAACCGCAAAGGCGGACACGACTCCACCCGATTTCGAAAAAGGCGTTTTGAACGTTCTGGCCAAAGCTGAAGTCGAGCTCCCGACGGTCGATTTCATGGCCCATGGCACAACAGTGATCATCAATGCTTTGACCGAACGCAAAGGCGTAAAGACGGCGCTGATCACGACAAAGGGATTCCGCGACTGCCTTGAAATTGCGCGTGGCAACCGGCCGGACTTTTTCAATCTGCGTTACGTGAAGCCCCCTCCCTTCGTGCCGCGCTATCTGCGCCGCGAGTTGAGTGGCAGAATGGATTATGAAGGCCGTGAGAGCCTGGCCCCGGATCTCTCCGAATTGCCAGCGATTCTTGAGGACTTTCGCGCAGAGAGCGTGCAGGCGGTCGCCATCTGTTTCCTTCATGCCTATGCCAATCCGGTCCATGAGATCGCCGTTTTCGATGAAGTGAAGCGGCTGTGGCCCGACGTGGCTTGTGTCGCATCACATCAGATAACGCGCGAATGGCGCGAATATGAGCGCACCAGCACAACGGTCCTGTCCGCTTACGTTCAACCGGCCGCATCCCGCTATCTCGGCAAACTGAACAAGACCATCGCGGATGCTGGCTTTGCCGGCCCTCTCTACATCATGCAGTCAAACTGCGGTGTCGATACAGTCGAGGCGGCATGTCGCCTGCCCATCACCATGGTCGAGTCTGGTCCGGCGAGCGGTTTTCTGGGAGCGGCGGCGCTTGGCCGTACGATCGGTGAGCCCAACATCCTTGCTCTGGATATTGGCGGGACGACAGCGAAGTGCGCGTTGATCGAGGACGGCGCGGTCAAGATTACATCGGATTACTGGATCGAACGTGACCGCCGCAGTTCTGGTTATCCGATTATGGTGCCGGTGGTCGATCTGGTCGAAATTGGTAACGGTGGTGGATCAATCGCCACGGTCGACGAATTCGGCAAGCTTCACGTCGGACCGCAGAGCGCGGGCGCCGACCCGGGCCCCGCCGCCTATGGCCGTGGTGGGTTGAATGCCACGACGACTGACGCCAATCTCGCCCTTCGACGGATCAACCCGGATTATTTTTGTGGCGGCGAAATCACGGCGGACATGAACGCTGTCGACCAGGCCCTTAATGATCTTGGCCGCCAGCTCGGGATGACCAGAACAGACGTCGCCCGAGGCATTGTGCGCATTGCGAACAACAACATGGTCAACGCGCTG
The DNA here is from genome assembly GCA_051009955.1 of Hyphomicrobiaceae bacterium. GTDB lineage: Bacteria > Pseudomonadota > Alphaproteobacteria > Rhizobiales > Hyphomicrobiaceae > Tectiglobus. Next base: position 4,493 of record JBPCWB010000308.1, read on the forward strand.
AAGCTGGTTTCGCTCAACCGCGGGCGCGATCCGCGCGATTTCGTTTTGGTTGCCTTCGGCGGTGGTGGTGGCATGCATGCGGCCGCTCTAGGACGGGAACTCGGTGTCAAGAAAATCATCGTGCCCGCAAACGCACCGGTGTTTTCCGCCTGGGGAATGATGATGTCTGATCTGCGCCGGGACTATTTCGCGACCCGCGTTGTCGCGTTGAGTGCGGGCACGTCCGATATCCTGACCGGATTGTTGTGCGAGATTGAGGATCAAGCCCGTCGTCAGTTTGCTGCAGAAGGTCTGTCCGGCGGCCAGATCCAGTTTGCCCGCCACGGCCGGTTTCGATACCTGAACCAGGAACATGCGGTTGAAATTCCACTGCCATCCGGCCCGATTGCCCGTGAGCAGACCAGTTGCATCGCAGCCAGCTTCGCCGACGCCTACGAAAAGGAATACAGCTACAGACTGGACGCGCCCATCGAGCTCGTCGGCGTTCACGTGATCGCAACGGCGGAAATCGGCAAACTCGACATTCGCGCGATGTCAGTCGCGGGGCGGAGCCTTGTAGAGGCTAAGAAAGGCACACACGACGTGGACTTTGTGCGGGAAGGCGTACAGAGGAGCGATATCTACGACGGCACTCTGCTGGAGCCCGGAATGACCTTTTGCGGACCGGCCATCATCGAAGACCCAGGCACCACCACCGTTGTTCACGTTGGCCAGACTGCTGCCATAGATAGCTACGGCAACATTTGCATCGAGTCTGCCTGAGTGGCGGAAATGGCATCAAATTCCATGACCCAATTCGATCCCTTCACCCGCGACATCATCCAGCAATCGGTTGCCGCAATCGGTGACGAAATGTTCGTCGTGCTCAAAAAGACTGCGATGAGCGCCATTATCTATGAAGTGCTCGACATGGGTACCGGCGTTACCACCGCAGAAGGAGAGCTGGCGGCTTCGGGCGCCGGTATCCCGACCTTTGTTGCCGTGTTTGACAAGGCCGTAAAGCGTATCATCGAACTCCATGGTTGGGCGGGCATCAACGAGGGCGATGTCTTCATCACCAATGACCCGGCGTTCGGCGGTGTGACACACCTCAACGACATCGCCATAATCATTCCTGTCTTTGCAGGGGGAACCTGCGTCTCCTGGGTCGGAAATTTTGCCCACTGGAACGATATCGGCGGCGCGGAGCGCGGCTCAATGAGCACACGCGCCACGGAGATCTATCAGGAAGGGTTGCGACTGCCGGCCGTCAAGCTCTTCGAAGGTGGAAGGGCATCGGAGGCGGTTGTCGCCATCATGCGGGCCAACAGCCGATTGCCGGACTTCCTTGAAGGCGACATGTGGGCCGGCATCGCCGCAGCACGCGTCGGCGAGAAACGCATTCGCGAACTGGTGGACAAATACGGCCGCGCGGCATTCCTCGAGGCGATGGATGATCTACTGGATTACGGAGAAAGGCAGACCCTCGCCGGGTTACGGGACCTGCCGCATGGTCATTTCGAGCATCAGGAGCGTCTTGATGACGGGGAGAGTTGGGATATTGCCATCGACATTACCAAGGACAGTTTCATCGTCGACCTGCGCGCTGTCCCGGATCAGAAAGATCAACCTTACAATCTCAGCCGCGACGGCGCCGTGATCGCCTGTCAAATGATCCTGAAGTCCGCGACATCTTCCGGCACACTTTGCAATGGCGGCACGTTGCGCCCATTGAACGTGCTCACCCGGGCCGGCTCGATCTTTGATCCGTTCGAAGGTGCTCCCCATGGGTTTTACTTTGAAACCCGGATCCGACTTCACGACGCGTTGTGGCGTTGTCTGGCGCCCTACCTGGGAGAGCGTTTTCCAGCGGGCGGATTTTCCTCGATCTGCGGTACAGTTCTTGGCGGAACCGATCCGCGGAATGGACGATATTTCACGATGGTGGAACCGCAGGTGGGCGGCTGGGGTGCCGCATCGGACCGTGACGGGGTTAGCGCGCAATATTCAAATGTTCACGGCGAGACCTACACCTGTCCGGCAGAGGTCCGCGAAGTACGCTATCCGCTGACCGTCGAGTCTGTCGCTCTTAATCCAGAGGCTGGCGGCCACGGAAAATACCGCGGCGGACGGGGCATTTGTGCCGTGTACCGGGTCCATTCAAGTGACGCCTTTCTTACGGTGGGCTATTCGAGGTCGGTCGAACCTCCCTGGGGCATGGATCATGGCGATGAGGGAACGCTGAATTACGTCGAAGTCGAGCGAGTCGATGGGTCTGTCGAGCGGTACTCTTTCGCTTCGGCTGTTCCTGTTGCAGACAATGAGATCGTGCGGATTGTCACCGGCTGCGGCGCTGGTTGGGGTAGTCCAAGGGCACGGAGCGCCGAGGCCATCGCAGGTGACATGAAGAACGGGCAATTGAGCCGCGATGAGGCGCGCGACATTTACGGTGCCAATACTTCGTGAAACTCGACTGCGAAAGCTGTATGGGCTTGCCCGTATTGGAACCGGCATCCGCCTGTGCGAAACATCGTGCGCAATGTGGTCAGTCCGGATCATCGCCATCCGGTTAAAGGAGCCTGACGGTGTTCGAAAATTCGCGCGTTCTTGATCTTGACGACGTCGAGGCACTGGCACTCGGCGCATGGATTCTCGGGACCGGCGGTGGCGGTGATCCCTACCACAAGCTGCTCAATATGCGTCAGCTCTACAAGGCTGGCCACACGGTCACCCTGATTGACCCCATGGACCTGGCCGACGCCGCCGTTGTCGCCGTTCTCTCCAACATGGGCGCGCCGCTTGTCGGTCAGGAGCGCCTGGCTGATCCTCATTTCGCGGTCAAACCGGTGCGCGCCATGGAGGCTCATCTC
>JBPCWB010000309.1:0-11878 GCA_051009955.1 Hyphomicrobiaceae bacterium
CTGGCCGGGCTGTGTTCCGGCGCCGACGACGTCGTTCGGCATGCATCAGAGGCCGATGACGTCGATGGTCTCGTTCTTATGGATCCTTATGCACCCAAAACGCGGAAGTTTGTCATTCTGCACTACCTACCTCGTCTTCTAAATCCGCAGAGGGTGTTTCGATTTGCATGTCGTAAACTGGGCTTGTTGCCGCCCGCAAATCATAATGCAGATGAGGTAAACCTCGGAGCCTTTCGCGAGTTTCCCGATTGCCCGCAAGCAAGATCCGCGTTCCGCCATATCCGCCAACGTGATGGCGCAAGTTTATGCGTGTTCACGTCTGGCGTTGATTACTATTACAATCATGAGGGGCAGCTGGTTAGCGGGCTTGGAATCGAGGACGTCTCTGACAGTGTTGAGGAAGTCTTCTTCAGGACGGCTGAACACACATATCCCATCACCACCCATCGTCGCATTCTCGTCGACACCATTGTTGATTTTTGCAGCCGTCGATTTAATTAGAATCGGGACGGCTGCAGTCCTCAATTCATCATGGACACTTCTTTTCGCCGGCGTCGCTGCACGCTCCTGCGACGCTGACCGCGTGCAATGGCCTCGTCCGAAGTGGCCCTGTCGGTACCCGACGACAAGTGCTGCGCAAGATCTTCGATAGTTGGGAATCTGAAGAGATCGGTTATTGGAAACTGTTGCTTCAGTGACTCTCGCAACTGGCTCTGAACCTGCACAGCACGCAACGAGTGACCGCCAATCTCGAAGAAGTTATCTCTCGTACTAATGTTTGAGAGTCCGAGAACCGATTCCCAAACGTTCTTGATCATCGTCTCCACTTCGTTCTTGGGTGCTTTCGCCTCATTGGTGGAGCGCTGCCGGAATATTTCGGCCGGATCGGGAAGGCGGCTACGATCGACCTTCTTATTCGGCGTGAGTGGAAAATCATCGATGACGAGAATCTGCGATGGAACCATGTACTCGGGCAGAAGGTCACCGAGATATGCGGCAACCGATTGCGGTGCGAAGTCGCCGCCGACTGCAGGCTTGCAATAGGCGACCAATTCCTGAGCTCCATCGGCATTCCCGATCGCAACGACGACGGCCTGTTCGACCGCGTCGTAGCTGGAAAGCTTCGACTCTATTTCACCCAGCTCGACCCGAAAACCGCGAATCTTCACTTGATGATCGACGCGTCCCAGAAACTCCAATTCCCCATTGGCCGTCCACCGCACGATGTCGCCGGTGGCGTACATTTTGGTCCCTGAGCTAAATGGGTTATCTATGAAGCGCTCGGCACTAAGCGTGTCGCGATCGTGATAACCGCGTGCAACGCCGGCACCGCCAATATGGAGCTCACCGGCAACGCCAAACGGCACGAGTTGCCGGGCAGTATCGAGTACGTAACACGATGTATTTGCAATCGGTGTTCCAATGGACACATCATCTCTGTTGGGATCCAACTTGGAATAACTCGACCAAATGGTGGTTTCCGTCGGGCCGTACATGTTTACGACATGCCTAGCGTTTGCGGCTCTCAGCTTGGTCCACAATTCGGTTGGGAATGCTTCGCCGCCGACCAGCATCTGATCCAATTTTCCAATGGCTTGCGTCGACTGCTCCTCTCCCAGCATGGTCCTCGCACCGCTCGGCGTGCATTGCATGTGGCTGACGTCATGTTTCAGAACAAGATCGGAGAGATTGACCTCGCTGGCGTCGATTCGCCGCCGCGCCTGTGTCTTCAGCGAGTTCAGGTGCTTGAGGCTGTCAAGCACGATTTTCTGATCCACGCCAAAATCGATCAGGCACGCAATCTCGTCCACGCCCGCGTTGTGCGCCTCTTCTACGAGCGCAGTGCATTTCTCGGGCGTACCAAATAAGGCGCTGGTTTCGTAGTAACGTTCGAATGCGAAATCGAGCAGGCCTTCCATCTCCTCCGGTCCGAGATCATCAAAAGCCTTGCTATCGGTTACCTGCTTGCCTTCGCTGCGCTTATACGCACTCCATGCATCGGCATACTGCGCCACCAGGCTCGCTGCGCTGCGCAAATAATTCTTCATTGGCTCGCGAGCGGCTTCTCTTACCGCGGCATTGTCGGATCCGACGAGCGTATGAAGCATCATCGTTACCTGGCCGTGGTCGGTATAACCGGCATCGCGGCGTGCTTGTCGGTAGATTGCGATTTTCTCGGCGACCTCGGCCATCGTCTGGCCGAGTAGGTGCGTCAACAGATTTGCGCCGATCTCGCCGGCTTTTCGAAATGTGTCGGGGCTGCCGGACGCAGTAATCCAGATTGGCACCTCGGGCTGAACGGGGCGCGGCAACGTTTGAATGTCGACCAGATCGCCCTTCGGGTTCTCAAACTGCACAGCATCGCCACGCCAGAGTTTGCGCACCGTCTCAACGTCATCGTAAAGCGACTCGCGGCGCCCCTCGTATCGATCCGGCGCCAGCACAAAGTCGTTGGGTTGCCAGCCCGATGCAACAGACAAACCCACTTTGCCGTTGCACAAGTTGTCAACGAGCGACCATTCTTCGACGACGCGCAGCGGATGATGCAACGGCAGCACAATGCTTCCAGATCTGATACCGATGTTCTGGGTAATCGCTGCGACAGCCGCGCCAATCACCGACGGATTGGGATACAAGCCACCGAACGCATGGAAATGGCGCTCCGGTGTCCAAATCGCCTCGAAACCGTGTTTGTCGGCGAACTCTGCCCCCTTGAGAACAAGGTCGTATTTCTCGCGGCCAACGCCGCCGGGATCACTCGCGAAATAGAAGAGGCTAAAACCGATCTTTCTTTGGGCCGCGTTTTCGTCTTTACCGTCGCTCGCGCCGCCCGCCAGAACGACCGTGTAGCCGCGCGTCAAAGTCCACAACAACTCCAACACCGAGATATCGAACGACAGGCTCGTAACGGCCAACCATCGCTTGCGCGGCGTATCTGCGACGACATCATCCATACCCTCAAAGAAGTTGATGACATTGCCATGCTCGACAAGAACGCCTTTGGGCAGGCCGGTCGATCCCGACGTATAGATCGAATAGGCCAGTGCTTCGGGACTTAGGTGTGGCGACTGGAAATCATCAGTGCCGTCATCGGCCTGATCGTCATCAACCAAGAGCAGGGCCGTACCGGCCGCGCGGAATTGCGGCGCAAGTTCAGAATTCGTGATCAACATTTGCGCGCCGCTGTCGCGCAAGCAGAAATCTATCCGCTGCAACGGATAGTCAGGATCGAGCGGCAAGTAGGCGGCGCCGGCCTTCAAGACGCCAAGAATTGAAGCGACCATGTTGATCGAACGGTCCAGGCTCACGCCAACAATATGCCCGGGACCGACGCCCTCACGCCGCAGGCGCGCGGCGATCGAATTTGCGCGCCGGTTAAGCGCGTCGTAGGAAACTTCAGTGTCGCCCGATATGATGCTGGTCAGCGCAGGGTCATCTGCGACCGTACGTTCAAACTGTTGTTGAATACTGGTCTCCGGAACAGTCTTACCCGTCTCATTGAGACCAACGGTCAGGATATGATGCTCATTGTCCGTCAGTAGCGGCAGTTGCCGCCACGACGTACTCGGCGACGCCATGATGCCCCGCAACAGCGTGACCAGATGGTCAAGTGACGCGCGCGCCTGGTCCGCCGACATCCGTCCACGCTGGAAGGCCAATAGGAAGTGGAGCGTCGGTTGCTCGTGAACGTAGAGCGTGAACGGAAACGGATCACATTGCAGCAGTCGAAACGTTCGTGAGGTCCATTCCGGTCGGGCATCTCGAATGAAATCGTGCAAAGCCTTGCGATCGTAGACCACTAAACTCTCAAAAAGCGGATGGCCTGGCGGCAACTTCACCAGTCCCTGAATTTCGGCCAGGGGCGTGTGTTCGTGTGGACGAGCGTCAACATGTTGCGCCCGCGTATTCATGACGATTTCCAAGGCGCTGAGATCACCACAATGAATGCGCGTGGGTACATTGGTTATGAACGTGCCAAACATCTGACCCACATCTGCGACTGTTCCAGCACGTCCCCCGCGAATTGCACCAATGACGACGTCTGGGTTGTCGGTATATCGCGCATGTAGGATGGCCCAAGCAGCTTGAACAAGTGCATTGACCGACACCTTGTTCTCGGCCGCCCATGCCGTGATCTGAACCTGGTCTTCTTCGCTGAGCGTCAGTTCGACTTCATCTTTGGCGAATTCTGCATCATTGCCGTTCGATCCCGAAATGGCGGGTTTGAGCGACGTGCTGGTATCCAGGCCCGCCAACAAATCGCGCCAATACGGCATCGACGACTTCCAATTGTGGCTCGACATCCAGTCAAGCCAGTTGGAACGGTCGGGTCGCTCTAAGTCGGGCAGCGATTTGCCGGCCACCAACGCGTCGTAGATGTCGAACAGATCGATCAGTGCCAGCGCCCAACTACCGCCGTCGTAGATGAGGTGATGAAAGCTCCAGATAAGTCGGTACTGGTCATTGCCTAGGTCGATCAATGCAATCCGGTACAACGGCGCCGTCGAGATATCGAAACCCGCTTCGCGATCGGACCGCAAATAATCACGCAACCGCGACGGCAATTCCGTCGCGTCGGAACAGTTCGACCAATCTTCGTAGTGAATGTCAGGAACCGGCTGATTGGTAATGACCTGACGAGGGGGCGACGCATCAAGGTTGATGCAGCTTCTCAATTGATCACAAGATTGGGAAAAAATGCGCCAACTGTCCTCAAGATACTTTTTGTCAATGGCGTGATCAATCTCACAAATGATCTGTGTGATGTCGACGCCCGTATATTGACCATGCGATAGTTGGTGAAATACCATCCCTTGCTGCAGAGAGGACAATTCAACGTCTTTTACGACCGCATCAATATTTACCATGTCTGACCTTCTCTGAGCGTAATTCACCAATCATGTTTGAATTACCGTAAAGCGAATTGAATTTCGTAAAGATTTTACGCGTCAACGTAATTGATATCCAGAACATATTGCCAAATTGGTTTCGTGCGCCAACGCCATGAGCGCGGAACTAAACTCACGTCATCAATGTTAATTCAAGGCAACCACCTGTCGTTTTGATCGTACAATAACGGCAGTCACTTGATGCCTCCGCCTTGAGGCTGTGACCGGGTTGGGCGTTGTACAGCAAGCGAACCAGCTGATGACCATTTTGTACGCCGTTAACTTCATGAGCGCGGGCAATTACCGAGTTGTCAATTCAGTTACTATTAGCTTGCTCAGATATGTTGTGAATTTCGAAGTCACTAAAGCGCGCAATCAAATCCACAATGCCTTTTCCTCGACTGTACGCATATGAAAATAGACCCACCTGAACGACATCAGGAAGATCGCGCTCGAAAACCTGCATTATTTTCCATTCACTTTGCTTATCGGAAAATGCATAGAGCTCGAATCGATTGTCTTTCCGGCGAATGCGCAACCGCGCGTCACCAGACTCCCAATCTGTGCCAATGACTTTGCTGTAGCCATTGAATGTGGACTTTGACTCAATTTGCAGCCCGGCACCTCGGTATCCCACCGCAATGAACAGGTACTCCTCCTGGCTGAACCACGCCGCACCTCGCGGATCCCTGATCATGAGACCGCCAAACTGGAAGGCCTGATCCGGATAACTCTTGGGCGCGGACTTCTTCCGCGTGGTGACTGTGACACTCGTTTCGAAGTCACCCGACCGGTGAGTGTATAGGAGCGGGCCTCTCTTGTTCTTCCACCAAACGGACTCCTCACTGGGCACCATCACCAGTCCGCCGGCTTCGTGCGTCTTCGACACCAGTTCCGACTGAAACCATTCCCACCCATCGGGATGCTGGTTCAACTTCGCCCGCAATGGCGCATGGGCTGTTGGTTCTCCAGCAACCTCAAATTGTTGCGAAATGGGAAAGAGCGCCTTGGATGCTGCTCGATAAACCATGCTGTCACGGTCAGAAAAACTGGTCACTGTGACGACCACCACGGCCAGGGCCAGGATCGCAGCAAACACAAGCAGGACACGCGCAAAAGAGGGCCTAATGGGCATAACGAGCTAACCGTTTCAATCCTTCTGGCCGATCGTGACTTGGCTAATGGATCGCTCGTCTCGACAAGACGGACGAACTTTGGCATCGCAGAGAATGCCTCCAAGCAAACCGGCATCTGCCACCACCGTCTCCATTGCGCCAACGTCGATGCACTCTAGAGACCGCTTTACCCTGCAAGTGGCGTGCCGAAGCAATGTCCTCCAAGCACTCTGCCGCAGCAGGCGGACATGTAATCGCATGGATCGTCAGACCATGATTTCTTGCGGCAAGTTTTGAAACGTGGCGATGCAGCCGGATCCCGTCCCGATTCTTCGCCCAGCCAGAGGCAGGCCAATTGACGGGCGCAACACAATAATGCCGGTCAAATGCCGCCGATGACACATCAAAACGCGTCCCTGCCACATGCTGGATCAGGAACAGACGTCTTCACATTGCCAGTTCGGCGAGGACATCGTCGCCCAATGCCATCGCTGTCGCAATGAGTCCGGACTGTGTACAGAAGGCACCGTTTAGGACAAAGCCGGCTCTAAATTGTCGGCAATCGCGGACGAAACCCGCCGTAAATCGCTTGTGTTCCATGTCTAACGCGATCTCGAAGTCCTCGAACTCCAGCATTTGTTTACTCAGCGTGAACTGGCATTTGAACGCACTTTCCTTGGCGGAGAAGTGGAGTTTGGCCAACAGGCCATGGTCTTCGCTCGGATGCCTCCTGACCCAGTCCTGTTCTGCCTGTGTCAACACCACTGGCCATATCTCTCGATCGAGGTCGCCGATGGGCTCGAGGTCGATGCCGACTGCAACAATACCGTCCAACACGCGACCTGCGGCAGCAGCTGCGTAGGTCGCTGTGTGGGTGATACTGCCGACAATTCCCTTAGGCCAGATTGGGACGCGGTCAGGACCGGCGGGCAACGGGACTTCTGTTACGCCAAGTGAGGCCATGGCCTGACGCGCAAAGCTCCGGCCAGCTGCGAATTCCTCCTTACGGCTCGGTACCGCATTGGCAATCGCCGGCTCCTCTTCCGGCCACACCGGTGCGCACGCCGCGGCAATTGGGCCTTCAGCGATCTGCACCTTCCGGTTGGTCAGGTTTTGAAACAGCGACACGGAGCTACCTTCAGTTTCGCAATCGACCTCTGACTGGTCGTCGTCTCACCGGCTAGTCATCCGCGATTGCAAGAAAAGTTAACCGGCGATCAGGCTTGATGCATTCCATATGGCACATTCCTTGAAGCCAAGACGGACCACACAACTCCGCTCAACTGCCGTGAATGACGTCGTATTCCCGGTGCGTTGCGCCGAAATATCCGGCAACGGTTCCGGCACTTGAGGCGATCCGAAACAGGCCATTCACGAGTCGCGCCTTACTGACCGTCAACAGGCCGAAACCGAGGAAACTCACTCCTCTCGCGAATCTCACCGATGCCATGAATGCAGACCTCGTTAGCGCAACCGCAAGCCCGTCCTCAATGATGTGAGCGCGCGTATCAGCGATGCCGGAACGGTAGCCGCGCAACAGGAACCATCTAACATTCGCTCGAGACCGAGGAAATTCTTCTTCGACTTGTGCGTCTGCGTATACGGCCTTGAATCCCGCTTTCGAGCACTTCACGGAGAAATGATAGTCGCTACCACCGGTCATGTCGAAACGGCTGTCGAAGGCGGGGCTGACCCGTTCGAGCACAGTTCTCGAAATCAGCAGGTTGCTCGTGTAAAATGCCCTGACAATTGTGCCGTCGGCGCGGCCACCGAAGTCATGAATGATGTGATTGGCCCAACCAGGTGCGCCCGCGCCACTCAGCGATCGCACGCCCCCCGCGACGATGTCAGCATTAAATTCAGATCGCGCGTCGATCATCGACTGAATCCAATCATCACCAACAGGCCATGAGTCATCGTCAATAAACAGTAAGCATTCGGCATCTGTTTGCAGGAAGATGTCGACGCATCGATTGCGGGCCGCGACGATGCCGCGCCGCGCCTCCTCGCTATAGGTGAGTTGGAATGGACATGTCTGCCCAATACCGTCGACAAGAGTCCGAATTTCGGGGTCGCACGCATTGTCGACAACCAGAACCTGCACATCGTGTGGCTTGCCGACTTTCTGCTTTGAAAGAGCCACAAGCAATCGCTCCAGTCCTTTCGGCCTGCTGTGAGTGATGACGGCTACGACGGCGCTGGTCATTGTCAAATCACACCTTTCCGGTCTTCACGACTGCAGCACTCGCCTCAAGCCCTTCGCGCAATGACACGCGCGGTTGCCAGTTCAGGAGTGTCTTAGCCTTGCCATTCGAGTATTCGAAGGGCCGATACATGGATCTGGCCTTGTACGGAGAAAATATCGCCGGGAAATTCCCCTTCGACAACCGATGCAAACCGTCATAACACGCTGATGCCAGCCAGAATAATGGGTAGGGCAACCACAACTTTCGCGGAACTTTTCCGCAAACACCTTCATACATTGCCATGTAGTCGCTCTGGGTTGGACACTCATCATCGACGGCATTGAACACCTCCGACTTGATGTCTGTTCTGACCGTCGCACGCGCTATGAGATCCGCACAATTCGCAACGTGTATCAGGGGAAGCCTAGCCCTGCCGCCAATACGCAGGAACACCGGCAGTCCCGGCAACTGCAATCCGACTCGCGACGACAGCAGGCCCTGCCCCTCGCCGTAAATGACGCCGGGACGAACGACGACCAGACCAGCCTCGTCGAGTTTCTCTTTGACCCACAATTCCTGGTAATATTTGCACCAGGCATAGGAATCTCGCTTGGTGGGATTGGGTTCGATGGGGCAGCGCTCGTCAAAAACAGCACCCGCTTTCAGTTGGCTCGCGCCGTAGACCGAAAAAGAGCTGCAGAACACGAAACGGGACACACGCGACCGATTGACATGGCGAACCAGTTTCTCGGTGCTGACGACAGTTTCGGCGAACATACCCATTGGGCTGCCGCCCATCGATGCCGCGAGATGGACGACAACATCTATGCCATCGAGCATCTCCTGATAAGCCGACTCATCATCCAGGCTGCCACGGAACACTTCGACATCCAGCCGGTCCAGCCCATGCAGATTGCTACCGACACGGACGAGGCATCGAATGCGCGTGTCGACATCCGCGACTTCAAGCAGCGACGACACGACGTGTCTTCCTAGAAATCCGTTTGCACCCGTGACAAGGATGTTCATCCTGCGTCGCCCAAATTTCTCGCCTTGCCGACCGGCCGACCGATTTGATTGACCATTTCGTCCATGATCCTGGCTGCCCGCAGAATCTGACTGTATGGGACCGGTGGTGATCCGTTGTTCTCAATTGACGCGTAGAATGCACGAAACATTTCTTGCAGATCCGTGAAGAAAGTCTCGCCACCAAACACAAAGCGTCGCAAGCGGCGGCGGAATTGCCGCCCTAATTGTTTCGAAGCATGTCGTATGCCAAGTATATTCCCTAGCATGCCGGGCACACGCTGCGGACTATCGATAATCAAGGTATTCGCGTTATTGTTAAGAAAAATTGCTTTGTCTCTTCCAAAATAAGAGACCCTGAAAGCTCCCGGCTTCACATTTGACGTAAAAACAATGTATGCGGATCGCCTATTTACTCTGTCGATAATCTCAAGCCGAAGCTCATCGAATACGATGCCGCTCCCACCCCAGTCATCCGCCCAAGCGCGAATTTCAAGGTCGTCACTGAGGAATGGGACAATGGCTGCCAGCGGGTGGTTCAAATTGTTCTTGAAAAGCTGGCCCGGGAGATTTGCGATCCAGTGTTCCGGATTGGATAGCACCTGCCTCCCGAAGATGCCCTTGAGATCATAACTGAACAGGCCATCCATGTGCGTGATCGGCCCAATTTCTCCCGCGTGAATCTTATCGAGTGCAGTGCGTTGCGCACTCGCAAAAATCCGATTACTGCCCAAGCACACCAAACGCCCGCAACGCTCGGCCAGTTCAAGCAATTCCTTTGTTTCGGCAAAGGTGACGGCCAGCGGCTTCTCGACGTAGACATGCGCGCCAGCTTCCAGGCATTGCCGTGCAATGGCAAGATGAGAACTCGGCGGTGTCGTAATGTGAACCACGTCCGGAGCCGACTGAGTCAGCACCTCACCCAGATCGGTGCTGACATGCGGAATCGCGTACTTGTCTTGCAGCGCCCGCAATGGCGATTCATACAAGTCACATAGCGAAACGACCTCGGCCGATTCGATTCTGGATATCTCCACAATATGGGCATCGGCGATCTGGCCCGCTCCTACGACCGCGATTTTCAATTGTTCATCCCTGTATCGCCGCGCGTGGCCACGCCTAAGCCGGTAACGGTTAACATATGTTCGCGTAGAATTCGTGAACGAAATTACAGTATGTCTTGACCATCGAACGGCGAAAAACAATAGCCCCCTGATATAATGGTGACTGCCGCTCTTCAGACATGTGCCGTTTGGCATGCGATGAACCACATTGCAAGAAGGGGAGTTTCAGCCTAGGCCGGACCATGCTATAAAAGCTCAAGAAATTCGGCAAACTTAATTAATTCGAGATAGACGGAATTCAATATTGAATAATGTTGCCTTGGCACTGCTGCTCCTTTCGGGCGTTTTCGTCTTCTACACGTACTTCGGTTACGGGCGAGCGCTAAGTCTGATCGCGCGCCGTTGCCCGAACGTGGCCGATGAATTGCCGCCGACATCAGATGACGACTGTCCACCACTTGCAGTATTGATCTGCGCTTTCAACGAGGCGCATCAGATCACCGGAAAACTGGATAACTGCCTTGGCCTGGATTACCCGAACGGCAAACTTCGTATCATCGTGGTGTCGGACGGGAGTACGGACGAAACCGATGAACGTGTGCGAAACTACGACGATCCCCGCGTTTCACTGATTAGTGCACCAAGTCGGCAGGGCAAAGCTGCCTGCATCAATCTGGGCATGGAACAGATCCACGAAGAGATTGTTCTGATGGCCGACGTGCGACAAGAACTATCGGCGAATTCGGCACGCGCGCTCGTCCGGCACTTCTCCGACCCGTCTGTGGGTGCGGTAACCGGCAAATTACAGCTTCAACTCTCCGACGGGCCAGGTAGCGAACGATCATATGACAGAGGGGTTTCGCAATACTGGGAGCATGAGGTCCGGTTGCGGCAGACGGAGGCGGTTGTCCATTCGGTCATTGGTGTCACTGGTGCAATTTATGCTTTACGCCGCTCCGCCTTCCAACCGATCCCACCGGGCACGATACTTGATGACGTCCTCATTCCAATGAATGCGGTCATGGACGGATTTCGCGTGCGTTTCGAGGCGCGTGCGATGGCCTTCGATCATGCATCGACCAGTCCGTTGCAAGAGCAAAGACGAAAGATCCGCACGTTGGCTGGCAACTTCCAGCTGCTTGCTCTTCGCCCTGAGCTCCTGAATTGGCGACAGAACCCTGTGTTCTGGATGTTTGTGTCACACAAGGTCATGCGTCTACTGGTGCCGGTGGCCATGCTCGTCGCGCTGGTCGCGTCAGTCGCCTTGTATGACACTCATTGGTTGTTCGCCGCCTGTTTCTGGGGGCAGATTGCCGCCTACGTCGCGTCTCTCGTACCTGAGAGGATCTTCAAGACTATTGCAGTCGGTCCAATTCGCTCCGCCAGAACGTTTGTCCATATGCATTGGTATGTCGTTAAGGGGTTCTACGAATTCGTGGCAAACCGCAATGCCCACATCTGGAATGTGTCGCCATCGGGTAAAGATTAGATGCTTTGCAGGCTGGCCCGATCAATTGATATTGACGGGTGCTTTCTGACTCTTTCTTGACCCGTTTCCCCAAGCTGAAACTCAACGGTCAACTGAAGAAATGAAACTT
>JBPCWB010000310.1:0-4757 GCA_051009955.1 Hyphomicrobiaceae bacterium
GCGTTCGGCTGTTGAAACGCAATCCCGTCGCGATGGGCACTTGGTGCATTGTCATCGCGTTATCGCTCGGTTTGGCCGTTTTGTCCGGATTGCTGTTCTTGCCGGCCGTTCTGCCGGTCTTGGGATACGCCAGCTGGCACCTCTATCGACGCGCCGTCCGATCGGCCGCGGGTGCTGACGACATGCGCTGAAGCAATCTCCGTTCGAAACCGAAACATTGGAGACGAAAATGGACAATCATCCCGACGAACCACCGTTCAAATCCCACAAACGCTACTACCTATTTCTCAAAATAGCGGTGATTGCTCTGGCGGCAATTTTGACTCTGCAGTTCTTTCAGCATCTATTGGTGTAAGCAGATGCGGTCGTGACGGACGCGTTCTTGGCTGATTGTTGAGCAATGCAGCCATGCGGGCCGCGTCTTGATCCGTATCAACGTTGAAACCGACCAATCTTATAGTCTGTTTGCTAAGGCAGATTTAGGAGCTTTGATTGTCCCGCCAGGCAGGGCATAGCGTCTTTCGAGGCGGCGTCAGCGCCGTGTTGATGATGTTCGCCGGCTGCCTGCTTGGCTTGATGAGCTATGCGCCGGCGACGCTGTCGCAAAGTGACGTCGCCCAGGTACACATCGTTCGGATCGATGGCGCCATCGGCACCGGAACAAGCGTCATGGTGGAAGAAGCGCTTGCGACTGCGCAAGCCGAGCAAGCCACGCTTATTGTGCTCCAGATCGATACACCGGGTGGTCTGGTTGCTGCGACGCGGCAGATTATCAAGACCATTCTCGCCTCCCCCATTCCGGTCGTGGTCTTTGTCGCGCCAAGCGGTGCCCGTGCCGCCAGTGCAGGCACTTACATTGCCTATGCTGCGCATGTCGTTGCCATGGCGCCGGGCACGCATCTTGGAGCAGCAACGCCAATTCAAATGAGCCTGCCTGGAATGCCGCAGCGCCAGCCGACCGAACCCGGCTCGTCGGAAAAGAAACCTGACGGCTCTAAATCAAAATCGGCCGCGGAAAGCAAGATGCTGAATGATGCGATTGCTTATTTACGCACGCTGGCCCAGTTGCGCGGGCGCAGCGAGGCGTGGGCCGACAAATTCGTACGGGATGCAGCGACCTTGACTGCCAAGGAAGCTCACAAGGAAGGCGTTGTCGATCTCATCGCCAATGACGTCACCGCGCTGCTTGCTGCGCTTGACGGACGCGAGGTCAAAATGCCGAATGGCAGCCGTACGCTGGATCTGGCGGGTGTGAAAACCAAGACCTCCGAGCCAAGCTGGAAGGTCAAGTTTCTGACCACGATATCTGATCCGAATATCGCCTTCATCCTGCTATTGATTGGCGTATACGGCATCTTTTTCGAATTCTGGAGTCCAGGCCTGACCGGCCCGGGGGTGATTGGCGGCATTAGTTTGATTGTTGCACTTTTTGCTTTGTCGGCCCTGCCCGTCAGCTACGCCGGATTGGCTCTCCTATTGCTCGGTCTTGCCCTGATGGCCGGCGAAGCCGTTGCGCCGGGTATCGGAATCCTCGGTATCGGCGGAGTGATTGCATTCATTCTTGGAGCGATCTTTCTGTTCGATCCGGCTGGCAGCGATATCGACGTCGCGGTCTATACGCCATTGATCGTCGCCGCAGCAGCGACAAGTGCGCTGTTACTGGTCGGCTTGCTTGGTTACCTGCTGCGATCTCGTCGCCGAGAAGTTGTGACTGGCAGCGAGGAGCTCATCGGCCTCGAAGCGCAGGTCATCAGCTGGGGGGACGGTCAGGGCCGTGTCCGCGTCCATGGTGAAGTATGGAGCGCACGGGCGACCGGCGATGTCGCGGTTGGGGCAAAGGTAACAGTCCTCGCACGTGACGGCCTCACCTTGCTGGTCCAAGAGCAATAGAAAGGAACGTCCTGTGATCCCGACATATTTGATATCGATCCTGCTGCCGATTGCGATCATCGCCTTCATTGTTGTGTCGGCTATCCGCATCCTGCGGGAATACGAACGCGGTGTCGTCTTCACGCTTGGCCGTTTTACGAGCGTCAAGGGGCCGGGCCTGATCCTGGTCATTCCTATTGTCCAGCAGATTGAACGGATCGATCTCAGGACCCGCGTCTTCGACGTTCCACCGCAGGACGTGATATCACGCGATAACGTCTCGGTGAAGGTTAATGCCGTCGTCTACTACCGCGTCATCGATCCGGAAAAGGCCATCATCCAGGTGGAGGACTTCAATCAGGCGACAAGCGAACTGGCTCAGACCACATTGCGATCGGTTGTTGGTCAACACGAACTCGACCAGATGCTCGCCGAGCGCGAACAGCTGAACAGCAATGTTCAAACCATCTTGGATGCGCAAACCGACGCCTGGGGAATCAAGGTATCGAACGTCGAATTGAAGCACATCGACCTTGATGAGCAGATGGTTCGAGCGATCGCGAAGCAGGCCGAAGCCGAACGTCTGCGGCGCGCCAAGATCATTGATGCGGAAGGCGAACTGCAGGCAGCGGAGAAACTGGTGCTGGCCGGTGAGAAACTAGCCGCGCATCCGGAGTCGATGCAGCTGCGATATCTGGGCACGCTGAACAATATCGCCGGAGAGAAGAGTTCGACGATCGTGTTTCCGCTGCCGGTCGACATGCTCAATCTCGTCGGAAAACGCAGCTGAACTGAGACACGGTGCAGGGCGCGGCAGTGGTCAACCAGCCAAACGGAGCCGTCATGGACACTATGCAGCAACGCCGTGACGCGATGGTCGAAAGACAGCTCATCGAGCGCGGCATTGCCGACGAACGCGTTCTGGCCGCAATGCGCACTGTGCCGCGCGAGCTGTTTGTCCCCGAGGAATTGGCCTGGGCCGCATACAATGATAGCTCGTTGCCCATTGGCGCGCGCCAAACGATATCGCAGCCGTACGTGGTTGCGTTGATGATTTCGGCACTCGAGCTCGATAGTGGCGGAACGGTCTTGGAGGTTGGTGCTGGTTCAGGCTATGCCGCAGCCATACTGGCGCAGATGGGCATGACGACATTCGCGATCGAGCGGATTGAGTCTTTGGCCGACTTCGCACGCTCCAATCTCGAGCGGGCTGGTTTTTCGGGCGTTCATGTGCGCCACGACGACGGAACCATGGGATGGCCAGACGAAGCCCCGTTCGATGGCATCCTGGTCTCGGCCGGCGCACCCAAGATCCCCTTGATCCTCAAGGAACAGCTGCGGGTTGGCGGACGGATGGTCGTCCCGGTTGGCAGCGAACTGGTTGAACAGGTTCTGGTGTTGGTCAAGCGCGTGGGCGCCGAGGACTACGAGGAAGAACGGTTTGGCGACGTTCGCTTCGTGCCCTTGATCGGCGAAGATGCCTGGCAGAACGATGATAGCCACTGGTTGCACCGCCTCGCCAAACGAGTGAGTGGACCATTCGTCTGACTGGATAGACTGGTATTTCACCAGCTTGTGTCGCCCCTGAGTGTGCCCGGACTTTGACGGACATCAATGCCACCAGCTCGCTTGGACCTACACTAGGCGTTGGTGATACGGCGCTTCACTGTATTTGGACGGAACGGTGCCGATTGACATGACCGGGAAAGGCGCTCGCAATGTTCAGGAAGATAGTTGAAGCGGCCGGCAGTTCCCGCCAATCCCCAAAAAACAAGGCGCGAGCAGTTCGGTCGCGCGGTCAAATTGTGTGCCGCTATCGGCAGCCCGGTGACGATACTACACGTCATGAAGAGCTCCTGGCAGTGTTTCGCGCATCACGGCGCGGTGTGCGGTGTGCACCAGCATGACGGTGCCGGGAGGGACAGCGAACATCCGAAGACATTGCTTCGGCAGGGACCCTGGACCAACTGAATGGAGACGATATGTATACCCACCTCCTGATTGCCATTGACGGTTCCGAGCCGGCCTATACCGCCTTGGAACAAGGTGTGGCTTTGGCACAGAAGCTCGCTGCCAAAGTCACGATCGTGACGGTGACGGAACCTTGGCATGCCGCCGTCGCCGGCGATGCCGCAATTGGTTTTCCGGTCGATGAGTATGAGCAGTCAAACACCTCATGGGCTTCAGGCGTCTTGTCCCGCGCCGAGAAGATGGCGACCCAAGCCGGCGTGGAGCCGGAAACCGTCCATGTTCCAGACAGCTACCCGGCCGACGGTATCATTGAGGCGGCCGACGAGCACGGCTGTGATCTCATCGTTATGGGGTCGCACGGTCGCCGCGGCCTGACCAAACTCCTGCTTGGCAGCCAGGCCAACAATGTCGTCACGCAAAGTCCGCTACCGGTGCTAATCTGCCGCTGACGTGGCCCTAACGGTATCGACAGTGTTAGCCAGGTGGTTCGATACGACGATCGCGGATTTGGGGCGCCAGTTCCGCTGGTCGTTTATCCCGCCGCTGATGGTCTATTTCGCGGCAGGCGTTTCCGGCCTGACAGCGATCGTCGGCACGTTCTACGTCAAGGAATTCCTGGGGCTATCGGCATCATATCTTGCGGGGCTAGCGTTCTGGGCAGGGTTGCCCTGGGCGCTCAAGATGCCACTTGGGCATCTGGTGGACCTCATTTGGCGCTGGAAGGCGTTGCTGGTCTATGCCGGCGCCACCCTCGTCGCGGTCAGTCTGCTCATTATGTATGCACTCGTCTCCCATGCCGCGGAGATGGAACAATTCATGAGCCTCGAGGCATGGTTCGTTTTCAGCGTGCTGCTCGCACCGAGCGGCTACGTCGTTCAGGATGCGGTCGCCGATGCAAT
Organism: Hyphomicrobiaceae bacterium; assembly: GCA_051009955.1. Lineage (GTDB taxonomy): Bacteria > Pseudomonadota > Alphaproteobacteria > Rhizobiales > Hyphomicrobiaceae > Tectiglobus. The sequence goes on from JBPCWB010000310.1 coordinate 4,740, forward strand.
GTCGGTGGAAGCCGTTCC
>JBPCWB010000311.1:0-3759 GCA_051009955.1 Hyphomicrobiaceae bacterium
GCAATCAACTGCCCGGCTTCTGGTCAACGTTGAAGCTTTGCCTGCGATCGTCGTGCGGACCATCGAGCGGCGTTCTCTGGCACTGTCAAACGGTGTCGCGCGATGCAGCACTGCGCGATTGTGCCAGATCACGAGATCGTGCGGACGCCAGGCATGGCTGTAGATGAAGGTGTCCTGTTGCGCGAAGGCCATCAGGGCCTCAATCAATGCACGGCTTTCGGTTTCGTCGTATCCTTCGATGCGCGCGACATGGGCACCGAGGTACAAAGATTTTCCATGCGGGCCATGGTCCAGCACCAAGGCATGACGCACCGGCGGTACGGCGGTTCGTTCTTCGTCAGACACGATGTTGGGATCGATCTTGGCGCGGCTGTGCGAAAAATCGTGTACAGCGACCCGGCCATCGATCCGCACTTTGAGATCGTGCGGCAGCGCTTTGTAAACGTCGCGCATCGATATGAATTCCGTGTTGCCGCCGGATGACGGCAATACGCGCGCTGAGAGCATCGACGCATACGCCGGCACGGCCTTGAAGGAGCTGTCCGCGTGCCATTGGCGGTTCGCCTTGTTGCTCAGAATCTGCTTGTCGGTCGCCGGAAGGACCTTTCCGTCCGCGCCAATGTTGGTCAAGGTGATCAACTTGCTCCCGGCGCCCGGCGTTCCGACTTTTGTGGTCTCGAGTTCTCCGAACATCTCGCTGAACGCTATTTGCTGGTCGTCAGCAATGTCCTGACCGCGACAGACCAGAACGGCGTAGCGTTCGAAGGCGTCTTTGAGTCGTGCAAATGTTTCTCTATCCGGGCCGCGAACAAGATCGAGGTCGAGAACTTCGGCAGCGAAGAGCGGATGGAGCGGTTTGATATCAATCATGCGCGGAATCGATCAGGTTCGGCCAATGTCATCTCAACCCATCGCTGTTATGACCAAATCAACCAGGAACGTGAAGTCCAGCTATGCAATAGCGGCACTTGGGCTATGCCGTGAAACTGCCGTGCGGGTGCTTGTCTCTGTCGGTCGGACTTCGTAAAAGCAGTGCATTGCCAATAACGAAGGACGACGGGGTTGGACGTTTGGGCCAAGCGCATTGCCATGATCGCGGCGGCTACTGCCGCCGGATATATCGCAACTCTGATAGGTCTGCCGCTGCCCTGGATGATCGGGCCACTGCTTCTGGCCGTTGCCTTTGGCCTTGGCGATGTCCATGTTCCCCGGCATCGCTATTATCGACCGGTCGGCCAGCTCGTCGTCGCAACCGCGGTCGGGCTGTACTTCACACCTGAGGCCCTGGCGGAGACGATCCGCAACGCCTGGTTCATGGTTGGTGCCGCGGTCTTGACGATCGCCGCGGGCCTTGTCACCGCCATCATGCTGCGGCGCTTGGCGCACGTCGATGGCACTGTCGCGTTCTTCGCCGCCATGCCGGGAGGACCGGCGGAAATGAGCGTGCTGGCCGAGAAATGGGGCGCGCAGCCAGCACCTGTCGTGTTTTCGCAGACTCTGCGCATCGTCTTCATCGTCCTGCTCATACCGCCGCTGCTGACGTACGTCGGCGGCCTGTCGATTCCGGTCGTTCGCCCGGTTCAGGATGTCGACCTGGCGGGTGTCGCGCTGCTCTATGCGATTGCGGCGACCGGGACATACCTGTTTCGCAAGGTTGGCGTGCCGAACTGCAATTTCCTCGGGCCGCTGGCCGTCGGGGCCACAATTTCGGCTGTCGGCCTGCATCTGACGGATGTGCCGCGACCGCTGCTTGCGACCGGCCAGATTCTGCTTGGGATTTCACTTGGCGCCCAATTTACACGTGCGCAGATCAAGCGCGACATGCGCTTTGCCTGGGCGGCAACGATCACCACAGTTGTGCTTCTCGTATTGACGTCAGGCGTTGCACTGCTGCTCTGGCTGATGACGGACCAATCCTTCGGCGGCTATTTGCTGGCGACCGCGCCCGGCAGCGTCACGGAAATGGCGCTCACGGCGAAGCTACTCGGCCAGGGTGTAGCGCTTGTCACCGCCTACCATCTCGTGCGGATCTTTATCGTCATTCCGCTCGCCCCGCTGCTTTACCGGCTGTTTCGCGCATGCTTGCGAAACCATATTGACTTTGGCGGCAAGGACGACAGGAAATCGATGCCTGCAGGGGAATAGCACGGTCAGCCAGGCTGGCTTTACCGAACGAACTCTAAGTCGGCAAAACGGGTCGACGGGTGTGCCAGTCGGTGACGCTCTGGAAGGCACATCCGGCCCGCAGCAGCAACGGTTCCCGCCACCAGGCCGCTTCCAGTTGCAGACCAATCGGCAGGCCTGACTGGGAGGCACCGCAGGGGATCGACAGTCCGGGTATTGATCCAAACGCACCGGCGTAGGTGTTGGCCGCCACGCGCGTCGTCGCTTCGTAAAGCGAGCGATTGTCATCGATCAGTGGCGGCAGGTGCGGCAGGGTCGGCGTTAGAATGATATCGTGCTCACCGAACAGACAGGACAATTCGCGCTGCCAGGCTTCCTTGGCCCTCATGGCGCGCGCATAATCTCTGCTCGTGTGCGTGAGCGCCATCCGCATTCGCTCAATCGTCTGCGCACCCCACTTGTCATCTTGGCCTTCCAATCGGTCCTCGTGCACAAGGCATGCATCCGAGTAAATGATGATGGCCAGATTTTCGAGCGTTTTGTCCGCCCCTTGTAGCGTGACGTCCGTGATCTTGGCCCCGAGAGACTCGAAGGTTGAGATGGCCTGGTCCACGGCGGCGGCGATCTGAGGATCAAGATTATCGAAGTAGTAATTGCGCGGAACCGCGATTCGAAGCCCCGCGATACCGTCATTGAGATGCGGCAGAAAGTTTTCCAGCGGTCGGTCGACTGAAACGTTGTCGGCATCGTCGTAGGCGGCCATCACTGCAAACAGGCGCGCCACGTCCCTGACCGAGCGGGCCATCGGGCCGATCGTGTCGTGATTGGCGCTGACCGGAAAACTCCCGCGATTGGAGATCCGTCCGACCGTCGGCCGCAGGCCGCTGACGCCGTTGATCGCCGATGGAATCCGAACCGAACCACCGGTATCCGTCCCGAGCCCGGCGTCAGCCATTCCGGTTGCGAGTGCAATGCCCGTTCCACCGCTCGAGCCGCCGGGGATGCGCTCCAGGTCATAGGGATTGCGGGCCTGACCGATGACCGGGTTGAATGAGCGCACGCCAAATGCGAATTCATGCAGCGTTGCCTTCCCCAGGATGACCGCTCCGGCTTGTTTCAGGCGTTCGACGACGCAAGCGTCTTGGTTCGGCACGCGGCCCTTGAAAAACGTCGAGCCGTGAGTTGTCGCGATGCCGGCGGTATCAATATTGTCCTTGACCATGATCGTCACGCCCTGCAGTAGACCGAGCCACCGACCATCTCGTGTGGCAGCGTCTGCAGCATCGGCCGCTTGCCGGGCAGCTTCATCGTTACGTGCCAGCATGGCATTGACGTGCGGATTCCAACTCTCGATTGCGGCAATCTGCTCCTCAACCTTGTCGCGAGTGGACTGACTGCGCTCGGCCATCGATTTTGGCTCCCTGTCTTATTCACGACGCCATCCTGGCAGTCCTGCGCCGTGCAAACAAGATTCGGATCGTGCGGCACTCCGGACGCGCCTATTCTGGATCGAATTTGATCAGGGACATGCGATGACGTCATCACAACTCGGATTGATCTGCCTGTTCCTTTTCGCCGCTGCGCAGGGCGCCCGCGATGCGTTCTTTGGGAAAGTCTTCCAATCCACGAGTTTTC
>JBPCWB010000312.1:0-2721 GCA_051009955.1 Hyphomicrobiaceae bacterium
CATTTGCCCTCACAACCAAGTACGCACGAGCGATTGGCAGCCGCTCGATAGCCTTCGCCATCAGCGACATCGAGGAATGGGCCGTCCACCGGGCGCAACCCGGCGGCTCGTGATGCTGTGACCAGTCGCGCAATCGCATAGTGCCACATGTCTCCCCAACGGCGTTCACGCTGCATGCTCCCTTTTTTGGTCGATCAAGACATGATAGTCCAGCCTTGTTCAATGCAACCACACGTCCATGTTTGCTGCTGGAAAGCCCATGATCTGCGGGTCGATAGGCCCGAGAGCAGAGAACTCGCCAAGTGCAATTTAATCTGCTGCGAGTGCAATCAACGTGCCGCCTGACATGGCGAAAACCGGCACATAGACCGTGACTTTGGCCGGACGCGCCCAACCGCCCTGGCTGTCTGCATGACAGCGAGGGCCAGCCCACCAGGTGTATGAACAATCAGATCAATTGGCTTGTCTTTTGGCGTTTCCTTGGTCGCGTTATGCGCGCCTTGCAAGGGGCAACGCTTCAGGCTCGCAGAAGACGCAGAAAGAATTTCGAAGATTACTTGCGTCCTTTCGCGCCGGCATGCGTCGAAGAGGGCAGACGCAAACGAAAGGACAAGACAATGAGACTACAACTCGCCCTCAATGTTCCGGACATAGATGCGGCCGTCGACTATTACGGCAAGCTGTTTGGTACAGAGCCCCATAAGCGACGCGACGGCTATGCCAACTTCGCTATCGCAGAGCCACCACTCAAGCTTGTTTTGTTTGAAAACCCGGATGCTATCGAGCATCTGCACCATATTGGTGTGGAGGTCCCAGAGACGACGGACGTCGAAACAGTCCAGAACCGGCTTCAACAGGTCGATTTGGTCGATGAAACTCGCTCAGAAACGAAATGCTGTCACGCGAAACAGGACAAACTCTGGACAAGAGCCCACAATGGCCTTCGGTGGGAGTGGTACTATGTGAGTGACGAAGTGACCTCTGCCGGAGAAGATAGCTATGGCAAAACCTGTTGCACGGGGCCGACAAAGTCGGACAATATTGGAGTAATTTGAGCTAGGTTTGGACGATGTCGGAAACTCGACCAGTAAGCGATGCCATGTGGCGGTCGATCGAACTGCAGCTGCGCACCTATGTGCGCAGCCGCGTCGAGCCGGCCTGGGTTGACGATGTCATCGGCGACGTCATTGTCCGCCTGCTGCAGAATTCGCAGGCATTGGCAGATGCTGCAAATCCGGCGGCCTATGTACAGCGCGTGGCCAAGAACGCCGTCGTGGACCACTATCGTCGGCGCGGCGTTGAACGTAAAGCATTGTCACAGGTCCAAGCAGATGCAGCAATTGGCGGGACGTACAATTCATCGGACGACGAAGCGGCAGAGATTGAGATCTCGCGTTGTATGTTTCCGTTCATAGCAGATCTACCGCCGAACTATCGGGACGCGCTCACACTGACCGAGATTAATCAGCTTTCGCAGAAGGAGGCCGCCAAGCATCTCGGCCTCTCACTGTCCGGCCTTAAATCCAGGGTCCAACGAGGCCGCCTACTTTTACAACGCGCGGTGACTCAATGCTGTTCAGTCGAGATCGATGGCCGAGGTGGCGTAATGGACTGCGAGCGGCGCCTTGATGACACGGGAAAGGGCTGCTGAGCTTCGCCCGCCAATAGCGTGTTGTGAGTGCTGGTTCAACGATCGAATTGGACAGGTCACTTGGCGGGCGCATGCGCAGCGTCGACCACACCAGTCAACCGAAAGTCGGAGCAATGCGAATGGTACGTTGTCTACCTCGCTGACGTTTCACTTCGACACCTACGTCGATGGACCGATGACCGAACTGCCACCAGCGATAGCACGACTTGATTGCGATGGATGCGCGGTTGCGCACCAGATCACTCGCTTTCGACAGAAGTCCAATATCATCATCATTGCGGCGACTTTGACACCTGCCGCTACCATCGATCTTGAGTGACTAGCTTAACCACGCTCGATGGAAAGTGAAGATGAGCACTCCGATTGATGGATAGATCGTAGCTGCAAAGCCAAAGGCGCGACCTTGGGGTGACAGCCGATAACCCACCCAGAACACGAGACGCGCAAACACGAACCAAGCCGTTAAGATCGGTAGAATATGCACTTCGCTCGGCCTGAGCACCGCCGATAAACTTGCAGTGGCGCATATGAAGATGGCGAGCTGTTCCAGCGTGTTCTGAAGGCAGCGTTGACTGATCTCAAATGCTGATCCGTGTTTGGCGGGCGTGCCGTCAATCAACTCCGGATGAAAGAAGCGGGCGTTGGCGTTGCCCACAACTGCTCCCACCAACGTGATCGCGGCGACGCCGGCGCAGAGTGCCCACATCTGCAATGGTTCGCTAGCAATTCGCGCGAACGGCCAATGGGTATATACCCCCCAAATAAACATGGCGGAGGATGCGAGGGCAACAATGATCGAGATCAGAGTGATGACTTGCTTGGTTGCCTTGATGTGCATTGTCTGACTGGCTGAATTGAACAAGATGGCTGTGCACTGCCTCAAGGTCGCCGATCGGCGACCTTGATCCTAGTGCTGCCGACAGATTGCAAGGCTCATGTGAGCCGGAGCCATGCTCCAGACCACGCGAGCACTAAGGCGCAGGTCAGCAAGATCCAGCCGAAGTGCCGGCCTTTCGTCGCCCAAAAATTTCCAACTGCGCCGGTCAGAAACATTGTTCCGACGATCAACG
>JBPCWB010000313.1:0-12191 GCA_051009955.1 Hyphomicrobiaceae bacterium
CGCTGGAAGATGTTGCCCGCGCCGAGCCCAACGACGTGCTGTCGGCCATGTTGAGATTTGCCGGAACCCGCGACGGCCAACGCCTGTTGCGGGACGGCAGTCCGCCGGACATCGAACGGGTTATGCAGTGGGTTGGAGCGGCCGAACAGGCGCTAGAAGCCGCCTGACTCGGCATCCTGACGCACCAATTCGGCGCATTTCCCGGCGCGCATCGCCGCTCGTGCCTGCCCAACGCAGGGGTGTTGTTGTGCAGGGTGCGGCCGTCAAAATCCAATCAATGACTGACAACGAATTCGTGCTCCGATTGATTATCGATGAGCAACTCCGAGAGATTTTCTCAATAATTAGATATCGAAGTAAATTATAGATTCCGTAATTGCTGATGGGTTCCGCGGAAAACAGGTCATCGCGGCAATTGTCACGGTTTCAGCCGGAATGATCAACGGAACATAGAAAAACCGCGGCCGGATAAAGGGGATAGAATTGCGAACGCAGTTCAATCCAAAATGCAGAAATTGAGTTTTTGTCGCATAAAAAGCACGATGCGGGCATTGAAATTCAACCAAAAGAATATAATCCATTGTTGCCTGAATAAAATAATACTTTGTCGTAATTAAATTCCCTTGATCGAATTGGGCGATGATATTAAGAACGCGTTCACATTATGGGATTTCGACAAGCATCGGCTTAACATTCCATGCGGCAACATCTTCAGGCGTTGTCTCAATAAGGAGGAAACTATCATGCGGGCTATCCGGCTAGAGAAGATGTCGCTCAAGGATCTCAAGGATCTGGAGAAAAAGATCAGAAGCGCCATCAACCACACGAAGGAGCGTGAACGCAAAGTAGTGCGCGCCAAAATCGAGGATCTTGCTGCAGAATCCGGTTTCTCGGTTGATGAGCTGTTTGCCCGCGGCCGCAATGGTGCAAGGGGGCGAGTGGTGGCGCCAAAATATATGAACCCCGAAAATGCTTCAGAAACATGGGCTGGCCGTGGGCGTAAGCCAAAGTGGCTTGTGTCACGATTGAAGCGCGGCGCAAAAATCGAGCAGTTCGCATTGTAATCCATTGCGAGGTCTGTGCGAAACGTTTCAATCCGGAAAATCGGACAATAGAGGCCGGGCCGTTTCTGGCCGTTATTGTTTCAGCGCAGCCTTGAGGGCTGTCGTGAGAGCATCGCGACTCATGGCAAACCCGCTTTCAATCCAAATTGTTTCGACATGCTTCAGCGCGGTGCCAACTTGCGGGCCGGGTTGGGCACCATAATCCAAGGCGTGTGAGCCACGTAGCGGAAATTCCGGTGGCGTCCAGGTCTCGGTCAGTGCGAATATCTCGTCCCATTCGGTTTCACTGAGAAGACGGAATGAACTCGAGCGCGTGGCCATGAGGCGTGCCACAACGACCTCTCGATCGCATTTGTACATCCAGCGCTTGACCGTCTGGAGATCGGGTGGCGAGAGGACGTTATGTGACGCGGCGACCAGCTGCAAAACCGACAGTTCATAGTTCGACAGGCGCAACCTTTTTGCGACGCGGTCGGCGTCCTCTCGACACGACACAGTGAGCACCGCGAGGCGTAGAGCTGCGTCGCCGGCACGATCAATCCCGCACAGGCGCGCCAAATGATTGAGCCGGGGTACTGCAGGCACAATCTCGCCAAACAGGCCGGCCTCGAACAAGGCTTGCAATGCATCGAGCGCGCGCGGCGCGACGACAAGTTTCAACAGTTCCTGGCGCAGGCGTTCGCCGGATAATCGCCGGAGGCCTCGGCGCAGTCTGACAGAGGCGCCAACCCCGTCGGGGTCGATCGCGCCGGACCCGTACTGCGCAAAGAAGCGAAAAAAGCGCAGAATGCGAAGATAATCTTCGCGGATTCGCGTTTCGGGCTTGCCGATGAAGCGTACGCGTCGGGCGATAAGATCCGCATGTCCGCCCAATGGATCAAACAGTTGACCGTCGGCGCTGCAATAAAGCGCGTTAATCGTGAAGTCGCGCCGGCTTGCGTCGCCCTCCCAATCCGTCGTGAAGCGAACGTCGGCATGACGCCCGTCAGTCGACAGGTCCTCGCGCAGCGTCGTGACCTCAAACGCATCACCTTCGCTGACAACCGTTATCGTGCCATGCTTGAGGCCGGTTGGAACGGCCTTCAGGCCGGCTTCCTCGACAATCCGGATGACCGCTTCGGGTTGTGCCGGTGTCGCGATGTCAATGTCGTCGACTTGGTGACCCAACAAGGTGTTGCGCACGGCGCCACCGACAACGCGCGCTTCGAAGCCGGCAAGTGAGAGGGCGGCCAGGACCGTCTGGGTCGACGGTTTTCTCAACCAGCTTGCGGTGGCGAGTGCCCGCAGCCCCGGTTCAGGTCGGGGCTGATTGACCGCTTGAGGACCGTCGCTCACTTCCTCTGTCCCGGTACGATCTTGCCGTCGCGATAGCTCGGCGGCTGATACTGTTCGCCCGGTTTGCCACCGGTGTAGGAGCCGAAGTAGGCCAACCCGGCAATCATCATGATGGCACCGGAGACCAACAACCAAATGATCGGAGCGTCGTCAAAAATCTGCTTTGCGCCGACGCTGGGCTGGTCGCGTTTGCGCACAAGCATGAAACCAACGTAGATCAACGTCGGCAGCAGAAAGAGCAGAATATTTTCGATTACGACACGGATCATGGTCCGCCAAGCCTTTCACGAAATCGATCATGCAGATTTCGGATCATGCCCGCTGTCGCGCCCCAAATGAAGCGCTCGCCATAAGGCATGGCGTAGTAGGAGCGCAGGGTTCCACGCCACTCCCGCGAGTGTCTTTCGTGGTTCGCCGTGTCCATAAAAAACGCAAACGGAACCTCAAACGCATCAGCAACTTCCGATGGGTCCAGCGCCAGGGAAAAGCCCGGTGTGACCAGGGCGACGACGGGAACAACATGAAAGCCGGTGCCGGTAAGGTAGCCATCAAGAAACCCGAGCGGCTCGATGTGACCTCGGGCCAGGCCGATTTCCTCTTCAGATTCGCGCAGTGCCGTCTCGAGAGCATCGGTATCGTTGGGCTCGACTTTGCCGCCCGGAAACGCAATTTGCCCGGCGTGACTGGGCAAATGATCAGTGCGCTGCGTTAGCAGCACGGTCAACTCCCGATGGGCGACGATTGGAATGAGAACGGCGGCCGACCGTGGCGACTTGGCAATCTCACGGACAGCATCATGATCAGGGTTCAAATCAAAATCGCTGCGCATAGATATGCCCGGTGACGCCAAGTTGTTGGGCTTGTCCTGCGGCGTGCCATGCAAGGCATCGGCAGCCACACGGCGGAAGCGTTCCTCGGTCCACGTCGGGATGTCTACAGCTGTGTCCATGCCCTAGTTTATGGCTATTGGCGTCGCCGGAAGCAAGGTCATGAGCGCATACGCCTTACTTGCCCCCGGCTCACTGCGATTGTACGGTTCCCTCCGTTGCAAAGATGACCAGGATGCAGGCGTTGCCCGGCCATTATTTCCGCGGGTTCTTATGCCAGAACACGACCTAACGTGAATTTCATCTGCCGGTCAGAGTGGCTGCCGGCATCGACGACGTGGGGAGCGATGTCACGACACGACCTACTGATCGGCGCGACGATTGCGATCGTGGCAATGCAGGTGGCCACTTCGCCGCTAGCAGCCCGCACGCAGGCAGCCGCCTTTACCAATACCTTGAATGCGCAGGAGCGGCGCGCCTTCGAGGCGTGGTATGTCGCTCAGATTTCGCACGACGCCGCACTGAATGGGTATTGGCGAAAGATTTCTGCGCGACGGTCGCTGAGAAAGAAGAAGAAACGTGCCCGTCGCGCACTCGTTGACAGCGATTACGTGACGACATTTCCGCCAAAGTACAATGGGCCGCAGCTGGCCAAAGCACTTTACAAGCGCTGGTTGAATTTCTCGCGCAAAGAAACGCCAACCACCAAGCCGAGTAAGCCGTTGCCTGGCGTTGCGGACTATTTGGCGAGTGCCAAGCGCCACTACAACTTTGTGCCCGAGCGCATTCCGGAAATTGAGTTCAAGCGTCGCTATGCGCGCGAGGCGCTATCGTTCGGGCTCAGCAAAGAGCAGGTCGTGCGCGTGTTTGCATTGGAGACCGGCGGCCGCGGCACGGCAGACATGCAGGCCGGCATTCACCCGATCACCAAGCGCGGTAAACCGATTTCAAGTGCGTTGGGCTACGCCCAGCTGCTCGCCGCCAATTCCATCAATGTGATGGCGAAACATGGCAGCAAATTCGTCCGGCGCTTGGAGAAAATGATTAAGCGCGAGCGCCGGCCGCAGCGCCAAGCGCAGCTCCGGGAGAAACTGCGTGCGCTTCGCGCTATGCTGCGGACGGCAAAATCTATTCCGTTCAGCTGGTCGCGCCAGCGGGCGCTGGCCAGGACGTCGCGGGGGATGGGTCTGCACCCATTGAATATCGATGGTGACATCGGGCCCTGGATGCAGGTCATCAAGCTCGCCGATATCAAGCGCCTCGCCGAACGTAAGGGACGCGGCGGCATTTCCAGTGCCGAGCTCGAACTCATGAATCTCGCCGGACCAGGCACGGGTCTTGAGATGATGCGCAAAGTGGCGCGCAACAAACCTACGGCCAATTTCTTCGCGCGCCGCGGCTATTATCGCAATTCAATCGTGCGGGGCCGCACCTCCGACGGGCTGATCGTTGCATTGGGCCAGCGCATGGACCAGAACATCAAGAATAAGGGTGCGCAGGAGTTCCTGGCCGTCTTTGATGAACTCCTTGCGCAACGCCGCCAAACCAGCTCGACACAGTAGCTGGCATGAATTGATCGCGATAATTTGAGGGGCCCTAAGGCCACTTCACGATTGGCGGCATGCTTGACAGGATCGAGTCGACATTGCCGCCGGTCTTGAGACCAAACAGCGTGCCGCGATCGTAAAGCAGATTGAATTCCACATAACGACCGCGGCGCACGAGTTGCTCGTCGCGCTCCTGTTCGGACCACGTCTTTTCCCAATTGCGTTCGACCAGTTCCGGATAAATCTGGCGAAAGCTGCGCCCGACATCCTGGGTGAAGGCGAACGCGGCCTGCCAACCGCTGGCTTCGTCGTCCGGTGTCAGGTAATCATAGAAGATGCCGCCGATCCCACGCATTTCCTGGCGGTGGGGCAAAAAGAAGTATTCGTCGCACCACGCCTTGTAGCGTGGGTAATCGGCGACGGCGTGCCGGGTGCAGGCGTCGCCCATGGCAGCATGAAAACTTTGGCTGTCGGCGTCCTCCTGCGTTCTGCGTGCATCCAGCACCGGAGTGAGGTCCGCCCCGCCTCCGAACCACCACTTGGTTGTCACAACCATGCGCGTGTTCATATGCACCGCCGGAACATGCGGATTGTGCAGGTGAGCGATCAGCGAAATACCTGAAGCCCAGAAGCGGGGATCGTCTTCAGCCCCGGGAATGTTGGCGCGAAACTCCGGCGCGAACTCGCCGAACACAGTTGACGTGTGCACGCCGACCTTCTCGAATACGCGTCCGCTCATCATGCTCATGACGCCGCCGCCGCCGGGCGTACCGGTGTGGTCAGTGCGATGCCAGGGCTTGCGCACAAACCGCCCCGCTTGATGACTGCCAGCCAACGGCGCCGTCGTCGGCAGCGCGTCTTCGAGATGCTCGAAGGCACCCGTGATCTCGTCGCGTAGCGTTTGGAACCAGGTTTCGGCCTGGGATTTGAGGTCATCGATATCTGCGGGCAAGCTCATGATTGGACCGGCTGTTCGTCATTTATGGGATAGCGCGACGGACTATACGACGGCCAATCTGGATTGCTACCCCACGGTGTGCACTCGACGACCCCTGTCATTGTTTTGTCGTCTTGTGCTATTAGGGCGAGCATAAGGAACGTACTGGCCGTGCCTTTCGCTATGACACGATTGCTGCGCGGCCACCATATTCTGATATCAGTGACCGTTAATCTGCCGGCCCTTACAGGGTTGCATAGCTATTCGCGCCGCGCACTCAAGGATCTAAGCGTGTTGAAATGTTACGCTGGTTTGAGCGCAGTATTGAGCCCTTTTCGGGGGGACCGCCGGTCCGCCCGCCCAATACCTTGCGCGCGTTTTATTGGCACTTCGTCAAGCCGATCCGGCAATATTGGCTGGCACTGCTTGTCACCGGTTTTCTCGCGGCACTGATCGAGGTTTCCTTTTTTGCCTATCTCGGCCAGATCGTCGATTTGATGCGATCGGCGGCAAGCCCGGAGTCGTTTCTCAGCGATCATAGCGGCCTGCTGCTGTGGATTGCCTTCATAGCGCTGGTCGCGCGGCCGGTCGTCTTCGGTCTGGACGAACTCATTTCGAACCAGATGATTGCCGGCCCCGTGAGCACGCGCATCCGCTGGGAAACACACCGCTACGTATTGCGCCAGAGTCTGGGATTCTTCCAAAACGACTTTGCAGGTCGCGTCGCCAACAAATTGATGAACACCGCGCCGTCGCTGCGCGAATCCGTGGCGCAGCTGTTCGACGCGATCTGGTTTGTCGTCGTCTATACGGCCAGTGCACTGGTGCTGTTTGCCGAAGCCGATTGGCGGCTGACGATACCGGTGGTCGTGTGGATCAGCATGTACATCGCCACGATTTTTTACTTCGTGCCGCGGATCAAGCAACGCGCCGCCGACACGGCCGAAGCGCGATCAATGCTGACCGGGCGTATCGTCGACAGCTACACGAATATTTTGACCGTTAAGCTGTTCGCCCATGCCGATCGCGAAGATGACTATGCGCGCGATGCCTTGTTGGAGCACCTCGATATCTACAATCGGCAACTACGGATGATCACGTTGATGAACCTGGTCATCTGGATCACGAATGGCATTCTGATCGTCGCTTCGGGTGGGCTTGCGTTGACGCTCTGGAGCAGCGGTGTGGTTACGATCGGCGCAATCGCCCTGATTGTCGCCCTGACGATTCGCCTTGTTAACATGTCGGGCTGGGTGATTTGGGTCGTGACGTCGATCTTCGAGAACATCGGTAATGTGCAGGAAGGCATGGAGACGATTTCGCTACCGCACGAAATCGTCGACGCACCCAACGCGACCCGACTGCAGGTGACGGAGGGCGCCATCCACTATGATCGCATTCGCTTTCATTACGGCAAAGAGGAAGGCGGCGTTATCGACAATCTATCGCTGACCATCGCACCCGGTGAAAAGGTTGGGTTGGTCGGCCGGTCCGGCGCCGGCAAAAGCACATTGGTCAACGTCCTGTTGCGGTTCTATGACCTCGAGGGTGGACGCATTCTGATTGACGGCCAGGATATTGCGCATGTCACGCAGAACAGCCTGCGCAGTCAAATCGGCATGGTCACGCAGGACACCTCATTGCTGCACCGCTCAGTGTTGGACAACATTCTCTATGGCCGGCCCGGGGCAACGCGAGAAGAGGCGATCGCGGCCGCGGAATTGGCGCAGGCGCACGAATTCATTCCGGACCTGCGCGACGCCAAAGGTCGAACCGGCTACGACGCCCACGTCGGCGAACGCGGCGTCAAGTTGTCGGGCGGCCAGCGCCAGCGCATTGCGATCGCCAGAGTTCTTCTGAAGGACGCTCCGATCCTGATCCTGGATGAAGCGACGAGTGCTCTTGATTCAGAGGTCGAAGCGGCGATCCAGCAGCAGCTCTACAACCTTATGCAGGGCAAAACGGTCATCGCCATCGCCCATCGCTTGTCAACGATAGCGGCCATGGACCGGCTCATTATCATGGACCGCGGGCAAATTGTCGAAGATGGTTCGCATCAGGATCTGATGGCAAGCGGCGGTCTTTATGCTGATCTATGGACGCGACAGTCCGGGGGCTTCCTCGCCAGGGAGGCGGCTGAATAGTCGCCTCCCAGCTGCCCTGGCTGGGCCGCCGGTCAGACCAATACTCCGGCGCACACTGGAAACCGGGAGGGCAGCGCAGGGCCAGCACATCGTGGTGTCAGGCCGTCGCGCCGCCGTCGACCGGTAACGCGGCACCTGTCACGAACGATGCTTCGTCGGACACGAGGAAAAGAGCCGCATTGGCGACTTCCTCGGCGCGGCCGGGTCGCCCCATCGGCGTCTGGCCGCCACGGGTGCGCACCAGCTCTTCCTTGTCCATCCCCTGCGTAGACTGTTGATCTGGCCGCGCGACGAACGTGCGCAGCATCGGCGTATCGATTGGCCCCGGGCAAATCGCATTGACTCTGATTCCCTCACTGGCATAGCGCTTGGCCAACGCCCGCACAAAGCCGACGACACCGTGCTTGGCCGCTGAATAGACCGGGCTGAACTGCGATCCCTGGAGGCCGGACGTCGATGCCGTGTACAACAGAGCGCCGCCGCCACGGGCGCGCATCTCCGGTAACGCCGCCTCGGTCGTTAGCAGCACGGTTCGGAGGTTCAGAGTCATTGCTAAATCGAAGTCCGCCAGTTCAATGCCTTCGATGGCGGCGGGCCCGGGATGACCGACATGGTTCCATACGAAATCAAGTCCGCCGAAAGCAGACGCCGTTTCCGTGACGATTCGTCGTGAGTCCGCGTCCGAGGTCAGATCAGCAACGATTCCAACCGCTTTGCCGCCGTCACGCTCGATTTCGGCGACCACGGCATCGACACCGGCGCGATCGATGTCGACGATGCCGACCGCTGCGCCCTCTCGCGCGAACCGAATCGCGCCCGCCCGGCCCATGCCCGATGCGGCGGCCGAAACAATCCCGATTTTGTCTTTCAATCTCATGCCGTTTCCTTCTCTCACTCACTTCGCTGGACCGCTGCGTCAGGCCGATTCGTGTGGCGCGCCCGCAGCAGGCCGTGGAAACCCATCTGTCTGGCGCAACGCCTCACCGACCACCATTGCAGCCGCGACCGCGACGTTCAACGAGCGCCGACCGGGCGCAAGCGGTATGGTCACCCGATGATCGGCTGACCGATGCACGTCGTCCGGAACGCCGCTGCTCTCACGTCCGAGAATCAAACAATCATCCGCCGCATATGAAAACGCGCAATAGCTCTCCTCAGCCTGTGTCGTTAGAAGAATCAGACGGCCGGCGTCGGGATTTCGCTTGTGGTCGCTCAAAAAGCTCTCCCAGCCGATGTGGCGCTGCAACGCGACGTGATCGAGATAATCGAGGCCTGCCCGGCGCATGGCCCTGTCGGACCAATCGAATCCAGCCGGCCCAATGATGTCAACGCCCACCGAAAGGCATGCTGCCAAGCGGAGAATCGTGCCGGTATTCTGTGGAATATCAGGCTGAAAGAGGATCAAACGCATGGTCAATCTCGGTTTTCGTCGCGCGATGACTGCGCCAAATTGCCGTCGGTGATTGATTGTGACGTGCCTTGAGAGGGGGGATAATCGATGTCAGAACATCGCGTGGCATTCCGCGCTGTTTCTGGCGCTTCGCGGAACGGTTATATGATCGTAGTAGCGCGAATTTGCCGCCGGGATCAAACCTTGAGGGCGTAAGGTGCGTGCGACCCGACAAGGACGATAGGAGGGTTCTTTGGCCACTGAAGCTGACGAAACAACACGTCGCGATTTTTTAACGCTGGCGGGACCGGCCTTCTTTGCCGTTGGCGGCGCAATTTCGCTTTGGCCGTTCATTCATCAGATGAACCCGGATGCCGGTGCCCTGGCCTTGGCATCGATCGAGGTTGATCTTGAACCAATAACGGAAGGTCAGTCGATCACGGTCATGTGGCGCGGCAAGCCAGTCTTCATCCGAAATCGCACGCCGGCGGAGGTCGAAGAGGCCAAGAAGGTCGTGCTCGACGATCTTCCAGATCCGCAGACCGATGCGGCGCGCACCAAGGAAGGCCACGAAAAGTGGCTGATCATGGTTGGCATTTGTACGCACTTGGGCTGCATTCCCAAGGGTCAAGGCCTGGGTGACTCGAAAGGTGACTTTGGCGGATGGTTCTGCCCCTGTCACGGGTCGCACTACGACACTGCCGGCCGAATTCGGAAGGGCCCGGCACCGCGCAACCTCGAAGTACCGCCCTACAGCTTCGTTTCCGATACCAAAATCAAAATCGGCTAAGCCTGAGCCAGGCGATTGAGACCTCAAGGAGCGCTGACCCGCAATGCTCGACCACGAAGATACTTATAAGCCTAGCGGATCGTTTTCTCGGTGGATGGACGAGCGTCTACCAATCATGCGCCTGATGCATGGACAGTTTGTCGATTTTCCGACACCGCGCAATCTCAACTATCTTTGGACGTTCGGGGGCATTCTCACCTTCTTTCTCGTTGCCCAAATCGTCACGGGTATCGTCCTGGCGATGCACTACATTCCATCGGAGATGGCGGCCTTCGATTCGGTGCAGCACATCAAGCGTGACGTGAATTACGGCTGGTTGATCCAGACGCTGCACGCGGTCGGCGCGTCGATGTTCTTCATCGCCGTCTACATCCATATCTTCCGCGGCATGTACTACGGGTCTTATAAAGCACCCCGCGAGGTTCTTTGGATCCTGGGTGTTTTGATCTTCCTGGTCATGATGGCCACGGCCTTCCTCGGCTATTCGCTGCCGTGGGGACAAATGAGCTTCTGGGCCGTCACGGTGATCACGAATTTGTTCTCATCTCTCGATGAGGTTATTCCCGGTCTCGGATCGGCGGTCGTGACCTGGCTGTGGGGCGGTTATTCCGTCACCGGAGCGACGCTGACCCGCTTCTACAGCCTGCACTACCTGCTGCCGTTCGTCATCTTTGGGCTGGTGGCGCTGCACATTTGGGCACTGCATGTGGTCGGTCAGAACAACCCGACCGGACTGGAGATCAAGACCAAGTCGGACGCCGTTCCGATGAGCCCGTTTGCAGTCATGAAGGATCTCTTTGCACTGGCTGTATTCCTCGTCCTCACGGCCTGGTTCGTGTTCTTTGCGCCGGACTATCTCGGCCACTCAGACAACTACATCCCGGCCAATCCGCTGGTGACCCCCTCGCACATCGTGCCGGAGTGGTATTTCCTGCCGTTCTACGCGATCCTGCGCGCAATTCCGTCCAAGCTCGGCGGTGTCATCGCGATGTTCGCGGCGATCCTGGTCCTTGTATTCATCCCTTGGCTCGACACATCTCGCGTGCGTTCGTCTAAATATCGTCCGATCTACAAATGGTTCTTTTGGCTGTTCGTCATCGCGTGTCTTGCTCTCGGTTACCTCGGCTCAAAGCCGGCCGAAGGGTCATACGTGTTCTGGGCGCGGATATTTACGTTCTACTATTTTGCCCACTTCCTGTTGGTGATGCCGATCGTCGGCCTCATCGAGACACCGACAAAGATGCCGGGGTCAATCACGGAAGCGGTTCTTGGGAAAAAAGCGGCCGATGCGGAACCGGGCGGCGGCGGTGCTGCCGAGCCGGCAACCGCGTCACCAGAGAAGCGTTGAAGCTGGCCAATGCACGGAGATAAGAAGCCAATGGTTACGATCCGCTCCCTATTTGCTGGCGCAATGGCCGTATGCATCTCAGCATCTGCTGCATTTGCTGCCGGCGGTGAAATCGAGATCAAACGCAACACGTGGTCTTTCGGAGGTATCTCCGGCCATTACGACAAGAACCAGCTACAGCGTGGTTTTCAGATTTACCGCGAAGTTTGCTCCACGTGTCACGCCTTGAACCGGATCGCGTTTCGCAATCTTGTTCAGCCCGGCGGTCCCGAGTTTCCAAGCGACGCGGTAGAGGCGCTCGCCGGGGAGTACGAGGTCGACGATCTCCCGGACGACGAAGGCGAGGTCAACAAGCGTCCGGCAAAGTTGGCCGACCGTTTTCCGCCACTGTTTGCCAACGATCAGGAGGCGCGTTCGGCGCACAACGGTGCTGTCCCGCCGGATTTGTCGATCATCGCCAAGGCACGCAATGTGGCCTACGTCGGTCCATGGTACCTGCATCCGTTCGCCATGCTCATGGACATGGTCAACGGCTACCAGGAGGGCGGGGCCGACTATCTTGTGGCACTGCTGACCGGGTACAAGGAGCCTCCCGCAGGCGTCGAATTGCAGGACGGTATGAGCTACAACGCCTTTTTCCCGGGCAATCAGATCGGCATGGCGCCGCCAATCACTGAAGACGGCCAGATCGAATATCAGGACGGCACGCCGGCCACCGTCGAGAACTATGCCAAGGATGTTGCCGCGTTCTTGTCCTGGGCCTCAGACCCAACGTTGAATGAGCGCAAGAAGATCGGCTGGCAAGTGCT
>JBPCWB010000314.1:0-5249 GCA_051009955.1 Hyphomicrobiaceae bacterium
CATCGCACGCGCGTTGACGAATTACGAAGGGATCGGCGGGCAAGCGCAGGACGATGCCGAAAACGATGTCGGCGAAGGCGACAGCATCAACGCATCGGAAGCGCTGGATTTCTCGAACTTCGGCAGAAACCCGGATGACGATGCCCGCACGGTCGAAATGATGATGCAGGGCCTCGACGCGCAAGAGGCCGCGGGCTTCGATCATGCCGCGTTCGCGGCTTTCATCAATGGCCTCGGATTGCAGTATTTCCAACCGGCCGAGTTCCTCCAGCTCGGCGCCAGCAACCGGCCGGGTGGCCGCTGCGCCGGGCGCAACAGTCTACCGCCGCGCAACCTCTGGAACAACCTCGCGCGGACCGCGCGCATGCTCGACGCGATCCGCGCAGATCTCGGCAGCCCGATCCGGATTCTGTCCGGCTATCGCAGCGAACGATACAATTCCTGCATCGGCGGTGCCAGCCGCAGTCGCCACAAGACATTCCGGGCGATCGACTGGACCTGCACATCCGGCAGCGTCAGTTCGTGGCGTGCCGCGGCGCGACGGGTCCGCGCCCGCAACAGCGACTTCGCCGGTGGCATCGGATATTACCCGTCGAGCCGTTTCATTCACATCGATACAGGCCGAAGTAACACCGACTGGGAACAGCGATAACTCGCCGCGCCCGCAGTCGTTTGTGTTGTTTGCACATCCGAATATTTGAAAACCCGGGATCAGAGCAGGTGCGCTTGACGGTCTTGGCCGACACCGAGGGCTGCGGCCCCTGCAGTCGACATCGATCGACATTCGCGCCTGCTCACCCTGGCGATTGGTTCAATATCCATGGCTGAAAAGACAATTCTGCAATCTCAATTGGAAGACGAGGAAGTGCGCGATGAACGCGCGAGCGGCGAAGTCGTCAGTGCTGCCGCACTCGACTCATCTGCGGCACCAGCGAAGCTCCTGCATCACTCGTCGAGTCCGTGCGCGGCGTTGATGCAAGCATGCATCCGTCCCACCGGGGTTTTATAACGATGAGAGCGGCGTGCTCCACCAAACTGCTTGGGGCTGCGCATAGGAACAGCCACCAGCATATCGTCTTGGCGGGTAGCTGGCCGGGTGCGTTTTCCGGCGTGATGATCGATAGGAATGAATTGCTCGCGCGGTCGGGCTAATTTGGCATTTTGCTGAGTTGCACTTTGCTGACAATTGATTGCATTGGGAACGTCATTGCCATTGTCGCCTACCAAGTATCGCCTCGCCGATCGTGATGTCCGGCGCGTTGCGCAGGCCGTCACAGACTTGAAGTCGGCTGAGCCACGCGGCAACAGCACAGACCTGCGCAAACTTCTGGAGTCGGTAAATTCGGCGAGCCAAGCGGCACGCAACGCTTGGCTAGGCTATCCCGCCGTTCTCTCATTTCTGCTCGTTACACTCGCTGGGGTGACGCACAAGGATCTCCTATTCAACACCCGGACATCCTTGCCGTTCGCCGATATCGACATCCCGATCGTCGGAATCTTATCGCTCGCACCGACCGTTCTATTGTTTCTCTATTTCGGGCTACTACTGCAGCATCACATGCTCTACGAAAAACTGATCAACCTGCGCCACGAACTGCCGCCCGAGACGGATGAAGCACCTGACTTGCGAGACGAGATCCACTCGTATTTCTTCACCCAGGCCGTGGTCGGTCGCCGTCGCGACCGCGGGCCTATCTTAATTGCCTATCGCGCGATGCTTTTTGTGACGCTTACCGCCGCCCCGCTGGTCCTGCTATTGTACATCCAGGCAAGCTCCCTGCCATTTCACAGCGAAACGATGACTTGGTGGCACCGCGTCCATGTCATCGGTGGCGTAGCGCTTCTCTACTGGTTGGGCCGCGATTTGCGGCTAGTGGATCATGACCTGCGCGGAGCGAGCAGCGTCGGAGTCGTCAACTGGATCGGCGAGAAAATCGGGTCGACGCTTTCGATCATTAGGAGAACGGCTCTCAATTTCGGCCAAAGTATGAATGGTCAATTGCGTTGCTTGCGCTATCGCTCCTCTGAACCGCACGAGCGAGTCACCGATTGGTTGTGGTACGACGTACCAATAATTCCAGAGACCAGGGCCACGGCTGACAATTTCGGCCAAGTGTTGTTCCGCCTGACAAACGGCATTTGTGCGCACTCATTTGCTCGGCTCGAGCCGCTTGCCAGATCGGTGCGAAAAACCGGAGTGTTTGTTTCCAGCCTGGTGTTTTTGTCTGTGTTTGCGACCAGCATTCCTGACCAAGATATGGACATCGCCACGGCCCAATTATTCCCCAAATGGCTCATTCCCATCGACGACTGGGTGAAACTCATCGGCGGCAACCGCAATCTCGTTGTCACCGACCAAGATCTCGTCAAAGACAAGGAACTAGTCAAAGGCTCCTATGTCCATTTTCTGCGGGGGCGTGATCTGCGCTATGCAGACTTCAGCCGGTCGGACCTCAAGCAGTCCAACTTTGAAAATGCGCAGCTTCAACATGCAAACCTCGTATCAACTGATCTAAAGGGCTCGCTGATTCGTAGCGCCAACCTCCAAGGCGCCAACCTTCGCGGAGCCAGCCTCCAGGGCGCCAGCCTTCGTGGGGCCAGCCTCCAGGGCGCAAACCTTCGTGGGGCCAGCCTCCAGGACGCCGACCTTGGCCAGGTCAGCCTCCAGGGTGCCGACCTTGGCCAGGCCAGCCTCCAAGGCGCCGACCTTCGCGCGGCCAGCCTCCAGGGCGCAAACCTTCGCCGGGCCAGCCTCCATAGCGCAAACCTTCGCTGGGCCAGCCTCCAGGGCGCCGACCTGCGCTGGGCCAGCCTCCAGGGCGCCGACCTGCGCGTGACCAGGCTCCAGGGCGCCGACCTTCGCGTGGCCAGCCTCCAGGGCGCAAACCTTCTTGCGGCCAGGCTCCAGGGTGCAAACCTTCGCGGGGCCAGGCTCCAGGGCGCCGACCTGCGCGGAGCCAGGCTCCAGGGCGCAAACCTGCGAGAGGCCAATCTCCAGGGCGCCGACCTGCGCCGGGCCAACCTCCAGGGCGCCAACCTGCGACAGGCTAATCTCCAGGGTGCCGACCTGCGCCGGGCCAGCCTCCAGGGCGCCGAACTTCGCGGGGCCAGGCTCCAGGGCGCCGACCTTCGCGGGGCCAGAATTTGGCTTACGCGAACGAATGTGGAAACCACAAAATCTTCATTTGATGCGCGAACAATCAACATCGATTGGCCAGATGGCGAAGCGCAAGCGAAAGCGAGAGGAGCAGTCTCCGGACTGACACGACTGGCCGACGCGATGCAGCGAGAAAAATCGCCTGGCTTTGAGCGCGTGGCGGCGGCGCGGGACCATGTCACGCAGACGCTGGCATCACTGCTAAAACTACCGACCCGTCGTGAGCTGATCGGCATGAAAGAAAATATGTGCACTCTACACGCCTTGCGCAATCGCGTGCCCTCGATTGACAAGGCCGCGACCGGCCCCGAATCCCGCGCAACCATCCTTGCCGACATCGCCTGCGACGACACAACCGACAATGCAAACGTTGCGCGTAACATCACGCGGCGCATTTCTTCTGACAGAGACGCCAACGCTGACTTCGCCCGCACGTTTCTCAACGCACTCGACAATAAACTGTGCCACCACATCCATGACAAACTGCCGAAACCTCTACTGCGCGATCTACAAAAACGCGCTGCCGAAGAGCGTTCACAGCCCAAGTCTGAAGAACTGCCAATCCGCCCCAAAGACGCAGCCGACTACTACTGCACGACCCCATCCAAACCTGGTCAACTGCCGATCCCCGAAGGCCCGCCGTACTGAACATCGAGGCTGGAATCCGGCCGGCCAACACAATCCGAGTCAATTGCTTCCCCGCTCTCCCCACAGAAAGCGTCACCCCGGTGCTTGTCACCGGGGCCCATTTCTCGACGATGGGCAACGCCTGTGGGACGACGGATACCGGCGACAAGCGTCGGTATGACCGGATTGCTGTGTTTTGGAGGACAACGCCAGCACCTTAGGCAGCCTAGGCAGAGACTACCCCCTCTTCTCCCTTGCACCCACCTCCGATATCCTGCATAATTTACCGAAACACGCTCATTCCATCCAAATTCCGGAAATTATGCAGGATATCGGAGAGGCATTCCAGCTGGCGCTGGCGTTGGTGCTGTCGGGTGACGCCGACCTCGTCGAGGTCGTCGGGCTGTCGCTCTATGTCAGCTTCAGCGCCGTGGCGGTCGCCTGCCTGATCGGCCTGTCGCTCGGCGGCTTCCTCGCCGTCACCCGCTTTCGCGGCCGCAATGCGATGCTGATCGTGCTCAATGCGCTGATGGGCCTGCCGCCGGTCGTCGTCGGGCTGATCGTCTACCTGCACCTGTCGCGGGCGGGCCCGCTCGGCTGGCTCGGCCTGCTCTATACGCCGAGCGCCATGATCATCGCCCAGACCATCCTGATCACGCCGATCATCGCCGCGCTCTCGCGCCAGGTCCTCGAAGACCTCCACACCGAATACGCCGAGCAGTTCCAGTCGCTGTCCGTCCCACGCCGCATCGCCATCGGCGCCCTGATGTGGGACGCGCGCGTCGCCCTGGTGACCGTGGCGTTGGCCGGGTTCGGGCGCGCCGTGGCCGAGGTTGGCGCGGTGATCATCGTCGGCGGCAACATCGACCACCTGACCCGCGTCATGACCACCGCCATCGCGCTCGAAACGTCGAAGGGTGACCTCGCGCTCGCATTGGCGCTCGGCCTCGTCCTGCTGGTGCTGGCGCTGACCGTCAACGGCCTGGTCATGGGCCTGCGCATGACGTCGGGCAGGACCGCCTATGCTTAAGCGCATGCCGTCAGCCGACATCGACCCGCCCGCGGGCAATTGCGCCAGCGATCGGCGATCACCGCTGCCGCTCGACGTCCGCGGCCTGACGCTGGCGCGTGAGGGCAGACCGCTCATCGACCACCTCGACCTCACCATCCGATCGCGCGCGATCACCGTCATCCTCGGCGCCAACGGCTCCGGCAAGACCTTGCTCCTGCGTCTGTTGCATGGACTGATCGAGCCGACTGCCGGCACCATCGATTGGGGCGGACAGGGCCTCACCAAGGCTGTGCGCCTGCGTCAGGCGATGGTGTTCCAGCGACCGGTCCTGCTGCGCCGCTCGGTCGCCGCCAACATCGACTTCGTCCTGGCGCTGCGCGGCGGGCCTTCACCGGCGCGACGCGACGCTCTGCTCGATCATGTCGGCCTCGCCGACCGCGCCCGTCAGCCGGC
>JBPCWB010000315.1:0-7284 GCA_051009955.1 Hyphomicrobiaceae bacterium
GGCACCACGCCGCCAATTGGCAGACCGGAGTTGCTGCGATTTATGATCCGCATTTTAGCGATCACAGCATCTTCGTCTCGCCCCCGGTCGCCGGTTGGACACTGGTGGCCGGACTGTCGCTGCCGCAGCCCTTAGGGCCAGGTTTTGTCGACAAGTGTTCACCGCTTTTGCGGGGCCTGAGCGAGGAGTTCGGAGAGGCCCAATACTTCAATACTTTCCCACCGCTTGACTATTTTGCCTGGGCGCAGGCGGTCGATGGCTGCATCTGCCGCGGTCTGGCCATCGGCGATGCTGGCTCGCTCTGGAATATCGGCCGGTTGACCCGCTCCGAGAAGGCGCTGGGTTTGAAGCTCTTTGAATTGCGCGGTGTCGATCAACGCAGTGGGGACGCCGGCGGTGCTCTGCTATTGGCGCCGACGGAAAGTCAGGTCGTCAACCTGGCGGCGCGATGGAGCGTCAATCCCCTCGATTTGGAGGCAAGGACGGACCTGCCGCGCGCGACCGGCATAGTCGGGGCGTCACCCCGAGCGTGGCGATCCGAGGCCGTTCGCAAGCGGGCTGCTTAGAGCGTGATCAACTCGGATGTCGGTTAGCAGATGACTCGGTCGTCATCGACCGAGCCGGATCGGTGGGACATACATTTTTTTCCGGGCACACTGATGGCGCGTGGCTCGACCGCTGCAGGCGCGAAACAGCCCCTTCTTGTCGAAACATACGCGGACCTCGCGCAGCTGATTCTTGTTGCCTCGTTTGCAGATGACCGAAATCATGGCCGGCTGGAGTTTGGGATTGACTGCCGTGAAGTCCCGCACGAGTTCGCCGGGTGTCACAAACTGGGCTGCCTTGGGGTTGCGGTAGCGCGGCGGAATGGCAATGCGCTGATACAGCAGGCGCGATGCCTTGAAATAATCGGCCGGGCCATAGCCCGAGCAGGTTCCGTGCTTTCGGTACTGATGGATGATGAGGCCGCGGCTCGGCATGACGTCCATCATCCCGTCGATCACGCGATTAGGCACAAAAGGCCGTGCACGTGTGCGGCAGTTTTCTGGATAACCCTGTTCGTATTGCGGCCAAATCCCATGTAGCACGAGGGCGTAGGCGCGCGCGCGCCGCGGGCCACATTGGGTGTCGTTCCGACCGCGGCTGTTGTCCTCGCAATGTGTCGGGCTCCAACTGAGGACCAGCTGGTAATAGTCGAACGCGCCAGCAACATGGCCAGCGTTCGCGCTACTCCGCCGCTGCGCATCCGCTGGGAAAGCCAGCAGGACCATCAAACCAAACAGCATCACCGGAGCCTGTTGGCCGAGCCTCACCAAACGTCTCAAATTCCAGATCTCCACTAGCGAATTCTTATGAACTCGATTCTGATCCATGACTAAGCGTCCCGTCATGGCGAATTTTTGGACAGCTCTTCAATGATGCGGACCCAGGATCGCGCACCTTTTTTGAAGCTGGTCAGATTGTATTTTTCATTCGGCGAGTGAATGCGATCATCATCGAGACCGAAACCAACAAGCAGACTGTCCATACCGAGTGCCTGCTTGAACGATGTGACGATGGGGATCGAGCCACCGCATCCCATGAGGACTGCCGGAGTTTGCCATTCGGCCTCGAGGGCCTTGCAGGCCGCGGTGACATGCGCGGCCGTGGTATCGAACCCGATCGCGCGACCCGTATGAACCTCGCCAAAAGTGACGTCGCAATCGGCAGGCGCCTGGTCGCGCAGGTAGTCATGCAAACTTCTAATGACCGCCTCTGGATCCTGATCGGGTACGAGCCTGCAGGTGATTTTGACCGACGCCTCCGACGGAATGACGGTTTTCGTCCCCGGACCCTGGTAACCACCTGTTATGCCGTTGAATTCCAGTGTCGGTCGGGCCCAGATCTGTTCGAGAACTGAGCACCCGCGCTCGCCGGCCGGGACACTCAAACCGACGTCCCGAAGAAAGGCCTGACCGTCGAATTCCAGGGCATTCCACTGGGCCTTCTGGTCATCGGTGAGTTCACGTACGCCTTCGTAGAAACCTGGCACGGTAACGGCGCCATCACTGCCGTGCAGGCTTGCAAGCATTTTCGATAGGACGCGAATGGGGTTGGCCGCCGGACCGCCATACATGCCCGAATGAAGATCGCGGTCTGGTCCGCGTACAAACACTTCGGTTGCCGCCAGGCCGCGCAGCATCGTCGTGACAGCGGGTGTTGCATTGTCCCACTGGCCGGTATCGCACACCAGGGCAACATCGGCTTTCAGTTGCGCGCCCTCCTGTGCCAGGAATGCCGGGAGACTGGGACTGCCGGTCTCTTCCTCGCCTTCGAGCATCACGGAAACGGCGATCGGGGTCTCACCGGCCACCTCACGCCAGGCCCGCAAGGCCTCAAAGAAGGTGAGCAGCTGTCCTTTATTGTCCTGAGCGCCGCGGGCCACGATGACCTGACCATGAAGCGGATCGTCAGTCAGGGTCGGCGTAAATGGATCGCTGGTCCAAAGGTCGAGAGGATCAGGCGGTTGCACGTCGTAGTGACCGTAGAACAGCACATGCAGCATGCCGTCCGGCACGGACTCACGGTCATGGGCCACAACCATCGGATGCCCGGTTGTCGGATGCACCCTGGCGTTCAACCCGATTGATTTGAGGGTATCCGCGCACCATTGCGCAGCCTGTTCGCACTCGGCAGCGTACGCCGGGTCCGTCGAGATGCTCCTTATTTTCAGCAGTTCAAACAGGCGATCGAGGGCATCGGGATGATTGCGATCGACGGCGGCGAGGGCAGTGTCAAGCGGATGGGTCATGGGGTCAACGGCACAATGTTCTGTGGGTTTCCGGGCTGGGCGAGTGTATCTATAACGCGACTGCAGCCGAAGTGTCCTATCAAAGCACCACTGTTCGACCGCGCGCTGTTATGTACGATGGCATTCGGCGAAGAACAATGCCATTGGCGAGGACACAATCCGGCAACGAGGGGACACCAGAAATGACCAGCTCCGCGTCTCAAGTGACGGCGAAATGGGTATATTTCTTTGGCGATGGCAGCTCGGATGGTGAGGCTGGCATGCGTAACCTGCTTGGCGGCAAGGGGGCCAACCTTGCCGAGATGGCGAGCATCGGTCTGCCTGTTCCTCCAGGTTTCACGATCACCACCGAGGTGTGTACGGCCTACTACGACAACGGGTGCGCCTTGCCTGGCGGTTTGGACGGTCAGGTCGCTGATGCCATGGCACGGGTTGGCAGCGCAGTTGGCATGGTGTTCGGCGATCCGGAAAATCCTCTGTTGGTGTCTGTGCGATCAGGCGCTCGGGCGTCGATGCCGGGCATGATGGACACAATTCTCAATCTGGGCCTCAACGATACGACTGTCGAAGGGTTAAGCGCCCGGTCCGGCGATCCGCGCTTCGCCTACGACAGCTACCGTCGCTTCATTCAGATGTATTCCGACGTTGTGTTGGGCGTCGATCACGGAATCTTCGAGGACATTCTCGACACCCACAAGAACATGTCCGGTGCCGTCAATGACACTGATCTGACAGCTGACGACTGGAAGGATATTGTCGCGCAATTCAAGGATGCCGTGGAGAGCGAAAAGGGTGAGCCGTTTCCGCAGGACACCAACGCCCAATTGTGGGGCGCAATCTCCGCCGTCTTCGGCTCCTGGCAGAATGCGCGGGCTAAAACATACCGCCGCCTGCATGGCATTCCGGATGACTGGGGCACGGCTGTCAATGTGCAGGCCATGGTTTTCGGGAATATGGGCGAGTCGAGTGCCACTGGCGTCGCATTCACCCGCAACCCGTCGACTGGCGACAATGAGATCTACGGCGAATTCCTTGTCAACGCTCAGGGCGAGGATGTCGTCGCCGGGATCCGCACGCCGCAGCCATTGACAGAGGCGGCGCGCTTGGCCGCCGGTGAGACGGCGCCGTCGCTGGAACAACTGATGCCTGAGACCTACGGCGAACTGGCCGACGTCTTCAAGACTCTCGAAATCCACTACCGGGATATGCAGGATATCGAGTTCACCATTCAAGGTGGCAAGCTATGGATGCTGCAGACACGTTCCGGCAAGCGAACCGTCAATGCCTCGCTCAAGATTGCCGTGGATCTTGCAAATGAAGGCCTTACCACGCAAGACGAGGCCGTCGTCCGGATCGATCCGGCGGCGCTCGATCAGCTGCTGCATCCGACAATTGATCCTGATGCCGAAAAGCATGTCGTGGCGACGGGCTTGCCGGCATCGCCCGGGGCGGCGTCCGGCGAGATCGTGTTCGATTCCGATGAAGCCGAAACACTCAAGGGGCAAGGCAAGCAAGTCATTCTTGTCCGCGTAGAAACCAGCCCGGAGGACATCCACGGCATGCATGCGGCCGCGGGCATTCTGACCACGCGCGGGGGCATGACAAGTCACGCCGCAGTTGTTGCCCGCGGCATGGGGCGGCCCTGTGTTTCCGGCGCCGGCGGTCTCCGCATCGACTACGCGGCGCAAACGATGACCGTCATGGGTCAAGTGTTTTCCAAAGGTGACGTCATCACCATCGATGGCTCGACCGGCGAAGTCCTGAAAGGCGCAGTCAACATGCGTCAGCCGGAACTTTCCGGTGCTTTTGGCATCCTCATGGCTTGGGCCGACAAGGCGCGAAGACTGGGCGTGCGGGCCAATGCGGACACACCACGAGATGCTGAACAAGCGCGTGGATTCGGAGCCGAAGGGATCGGTCTTTGCCGCACCGAGCACATGTTCTTTGAGGAGGATCGCATTCTCGCCATGCGCGAGATGATCTGTGCCGAGGACCAGACGGGTCGGCGGCGGGCGTTGGCAAAAATCCTACCGATGCAGCGCTCCGATTTCGTACAGCTCTTTCGTACCATGTCCGGGTTACCCGTCACCATCCGACTGCTCGATCCGCCGCTGCATGAGTTTTTGCCGAACGGCGAACAAGAGATCAGAGCGGTAGCGAATTCGTTGGATGTTCCCGAAAGGCGGCTCAGGGAGCGAGTCGCGGAACTCCACGAGATCAACCCGATGCTCGGTTTTCGCGGTTGCCGACTGGCGCTGCGCTATCCGGAAATCACCGAGATGCAGTCGCGAGCGATCTTTGAGGCGGCAATTGCTGCCGAAGCCGAGACCGGAGCTGCTGTTGTCGCCGAGGTGATGATTCCGCTGATCGCCTATCGCAGGGAATTTGACATCCTCGCGGACGTTATTCGGCGAACAGCCGCGGCAGTGGAGCACGAAACCGGCAAGGCGCTAACCTATCAGATTGGCACGATGATTGAGCTGCCGCGCGCGTGTCTGATCGGAGATAAGATTGCCGGCGGCGCAGACGGTGCGGAATTCTTCTCGTTCGGCACCAACGACTTGACGCAAACCTGTCTCGGCCTGTCGCGTGACGACGCAGCCCCGATCCTCACAGGCTATGAGCAGCAGGGAATTTTCGACGTCGATCCCTTCATTTCGGTGGATCGGGATGGCGTCGGTACACTCGTTGAGATCGGTTTGGAACGCGGCCGCGGCGCCCGTCCCGATCTCAAAGTGGGTATTTGCGGTGAGCACGGGGGCGACCCGGCCTCCGTTGCATTTTGTCACGAAGTTGGGCTGGACTACGTGTCATGCTCGCCATTCCGGGTTCCGGTTGCTCGACTGGCCGCCGCGCAAGCCGCGATTGCCGGCGAGAAAGTGACCACGGACTAGAGGAACGTCGGTCGACGGAGAACGTTGGGCGTGGCCCAATGGAACTCAGACCTGATCCATCCTTGTGTCTTCCTCGTCGAGCGATGTGCGGCGAGGCCGTGCGCCTTTTATCCTGGGCAACACCAACAAGACCAAAACGGACGGTGGAAAGAGCAGACTCCACGCGAACCAAAAGGACAAATCGCGGTTCTTGATGCCGGCTATAACAGCACCAATGATGCCGAAGACGATCATAGTGCCGCCAACGATCGTTATGAAGGCGATTGTGGTCATGGGTGTCACTCGCTATCTGACCTTCATTTTTATGATATGGTCGTTTGGTCAGGTGACACAACGACTATTGCAGGAATCCGACATTATTTCGAGTTTGCGTCTGGTGCGACAGGTATTTGGGATCGTTGGGTTAAGGCGTTTGCGGAGGATGACGCATGGCAGTGCGGATTGGCTATTTGTTGCCGACGCGCGAGGGTGTGATGGAGGGACGCCACGCGGCGCGCCCGATCATCGATCTCGCCGTTGCAGCCGAAGACGCCGGGCTCGACTCAGTATGGATCGGCGATTCCGTCACGGCCAAGCCACGGCATGATCCGTTCACCATGCTTGCGGCCATCGCCGCCAACACGACCCGTGTGCAGATGGGTACCGCTGTGCTGCTGCCAATCCTGCGCAACCCCGTGCTACTCGCCCAGCAGCTGGCGACGATCGATCAATTGAGCGAAGGGCGTCTCATCGTTGGGATAGGTATCGGCCAGGACCTGCCAGCCGTGCGCGCAGAATTTGACGCCGTCGGTGTCCCGTTCGAAAAGCGTGTAGGCCGATTGATGGAGGGACTTGCGCTCTGCAAAGCGTTGTGGAGCGGGGAGGTCGTCAATCATGAGGGTCGCTGGCAAGTTCGCGACGTGACTCTCGGACCCAAGCCTCACACGCCGGGTGGTCCTCCAATCTGGGCCAGCGGCAGCGTGCCGGCCGCCATTCGACGTTGTGCGCGACATTTCGATGGCTGGTTTCCGTCAGGCCCAAGCGACGTCAGTGTCTGGTCGCAGCAGTGGCGAGACCTTCAGGCTGAAGCGGTCGATTTTGGCAGGAGACGCGGCGCCGTGACGGCAGCGGCCTACCTGACGCTATCCATTGACGACGATGGCGGGCGAGCCGATCAAGCACTCAACATCTACTTGGAAAGCTATTACAGCAGGCCGGCAGAAACCATCCGACGCTATCAGGGATGCTTCGCCGGCAACGCTGAAGCGGCAACACAATGGTTGCGAGGGTTTGTCGAAGCCGGTGCCGAACATTTGTGCTTGCGCATCATCGGCGATCATCAAGGGAATATGGCTGTCGCCTCGGAGATTCGCCGAGCTTTGAATGCGGTCTAGATGAGGGGTACCCGACATCGTTAGACGTTCTTCGGGCCGCCCTGGTCAGTGATGCCATGGATCTCCTGTAGAATATCTTGGGCATGCATCGTGTTGCGAAGATTGAGGCCCGCCAAAGTCATCGCCCGACTCTTTTGCATCTCGTCCACTGCTCTGGGAAAGTCGGCTCGGAAATGGGCGCCGCGGCTTTCTTTGCGGCGCAGGGCAGCCTCTACAACAAAGCGCG
>JBPCWB010000316.1:0-2893 GCA_051009955.1 Hyphomicrobiaceae bacterium
AATAGAGATCGCCCGGACCGAATGCCGTACGACTGCGACGCACGATCTTGCCATCCTTGCGTTGATAAACGGCTGCACCCGGATAATTGGCATGCTCCCCCATGGCGCACTGTTCGGCCATGTAACGACCACCACCATGGGACGCCATCCGAAACTTCCAACCGCGATCGAGGGCCATGCGCCTCTGGATCTCTGGCGAGTCTTTCGACACGAATGCGACGGCCATCGCATCTTCCAGGTGCCTCAAGACGCCATTGATCCCGTCCGCCCACAGCGTGCAATAACGGCAGCCCTGGCCCATATTGTGGATCACGAGCAAACGGTCCCGGTTCGCGAAGAGTCCGGAGAGGTCGATCTCGTCTCCAATCGTTTGGAAGGTATAATCGGCAACCTCAACGTCGCTTTCCTCCCGACGTAATGCTGCAAGCTGCTGGGCTTTCTCCAGGATCTCGAATTCGAGCTTTTCGGCTTCTGTCATGTCATACTTCCTCCACGTCATACGAGTTTCCAGTCATTCTTCGACAATCTGCTTGAGCCGTGCGATGGCATCGTCCCATTGCTGTGATGCCCGATCGAGATATTGTGCAGCTTTGGTCAATGTGGCTGACCGAACAGAGAACCGGTTCTCCCGTCCGACGCGTTCGCTCTTGACAACACGAGCTTGCTCCAAGACTGCCAAGTGCTTGCTCACCCCTTGGCGGGAAAGGCCCGTGCCGTGGGTGAGCTGGGCGATAGACTGCGGTTTTCCGTTGCAGAGGCTAGACAACAGGGTAAGGCGGGTAGCGTCGCCAAGCGCCGCAAACAAAGGCGCGGCGTTGACCGACGTGAGTTCACGAGGATGATGCGACATGGGCGACGATGCCGTTAGCTTGCATGTCCCAACCTTCGGTGTTGTCACGCAAAACCTCAAGGCGGCGGGGATCGGGGATTGCTTCGAACCCACTTTCCGTGATGGTCAAGCGCGTCCCATCAGGAATCGACTCCAGTCGAAATTCGACCAGTGTCGTTGGCTGGTCGGAAATATCGATGCCGGAACTCTCGTCGAAATCATGCCACCTAAACGACAACAACCGCTCATGCTCCATTCGTTCGATGACGGCGAGCCAAGGATAGTGCTCGTAGCCTGGGCAGGTCATCTTGCCGGTTGAGACCGCTCCGGGCTTGAAGGGGCGGTCCAGCTTGACGCGAAACCACTGCCCAAACTCAGTATGGTCCGCAAGAGCGCGCCACACCCGAGATACCGCTGCTTTCAATTCAATTGTCTTGACGATGCGATCAACCATAAGAGCAACCTCCTAGTTGCTCATTAGGCTAACATGCCCGAAATAAAGCGCAACTATTTTGTTGCTCTTTTGGATTGGCTGTTATTGGCACGTTTGCGAAGGAAGCCTTCCGGCAAAAAACCGTCGGAAAGCTGGCACGCCGAGCGATCGCCAGCCTACGAGGCCGCTTACCGGTGTATAGCAGGCGGCGCGGCCTAGGTGCCCAACGCAATAGTTTGAACTTTTGCCGTCATTGCCGGATGGAGACGATGCCCGCGATGACGATCAGCAGCATCCCACTTAGTGATACCAAGTCCGGAAGCTCGCCAAAGAAAATCAGCCCCCAAATCACCGCGAAGCCGACGTAGGAGAAATCGAACGTCGCGACCACCGACGATGGTCCATTCTGATACGCAATTGCAGTACCAATGCTGGCTACAAGTATCGCAATTCCGAGAAGGCCGATGGCGGCAAATTCGTTACTGTCCATCGGAGCCCAGTTTGGCGACATGAATGCCGAGGAGTCTCCCGTGTCACCAGCGATATTACCAACAACCGTAGCGAACAGGCCGATTAGAATGAATGTGACGTTCAGCGTCGCCGAAAGCACGAGCGGGTGCTCGTCTCGACATTTTGTCCGCGTCAGGATCATCGCGAGCGCATAGAGGATGGCGGAGACCACCGGCAACAAGGCGTATAGATTGAACGCGTCCGTGGCCGGCTTGAGAATGAGGAGTGTGCCAACAAAGCCGAGCAAGACCGCAAGCCAGCCGGCTCGACTGACCGGTTCGCCAACGAGAACCGCCGAGAACAAGGCAATGAAAATCGGCAGCGTGTAGTAGGCGGCGGCGGCGATCGACAGTTGAAGGTGAGGCAGCGAGGCATAGTACGCAACCCACATCAAGGCGAGCATCAGACTGCGCACTGACGTCCAGCCAAGCGATTTCGGGACCAGCGAGACACCCGGGAACTGCGCGTGCAGCAGGATGAGCAAGAGCGGGATTGCCACAAGGGAACGGAGCACGAAAATCTGCCAAAGCACGAGATCCGCACTGAGCGTCTTGATGATCGCATCACCAAACGACAGTGTCAGTACCGTCAGAACGATGACCGTTATGGCCAGCGCAAGATTGTCACGGTCCTTTTCCATGTAGTGCCCGCACGTGAATTTTCATTGCCGAAAGTTACATATACGTGGATTTATGGCTCTGAAAAATTTACTTTTCAGCTCAGATGCATTACTATGAGTTATGAGAATTACACGGAGAACACTTCCGCCGCTCGCGACCCTTTTGCCCTTCGAAGTCACCGCACGACTGGGCAGCGTCACCAAGGCCGCAGCGGAACTCGGTCTCACGCAAGCCGCGGTGAGCAAACAGATCCGCCTCCTGGAAGATGATCTCGGCACGGCGCTGTTCGAGCGCCGGAACCGGGCCGTGCACCTGACCGAGGATGGGCGCGCGTTCGGCCGGATCGTTTCGGATGCGCTCATGTCCATCAGCGCCAACGCAGCTGACCTGCGCCAGCGTCATCAAGGCGGTGACATCGTCCTTCGCTCGCAACTCTGTGAAGGGCTGTACTGGCTGATGCCGAGGCTCGCTGGCTTCTACGAGCAGCATCCAAAGATCCCA
>JBPCWB010000317.1:0-2679 GCA_051009955.1 Hyphomicrobiaceae bacterium
TAGCGAACACGTCCTTGGACGCGGGCTCGCGCCGGATGGCAAAGCCATGCTTGAGCTGTTCGTCAGCAAGTCGGGCACCTGGACCGTCCTTATGTCCCATCCAAATGGGCGTAGTTGCGTCATGGCCGCGGGTGAAAGCTGGAATCAACTGCGAAGTCTTCCAGGCCAACCTACGTAGAATCTCAAGCCCTCTACTGACATGGGGAACAAACCAATGACTTCAAAATACACAGATGTGCTTGGCGCAGTTGTGAACTGGCACAGACGGCGGAAAACCGTGGCAGCGTTGTCAAACCTGAGCGACCGCGCGCTCAAAGACATTGGCCTCCACCGGAGTGAAATTCGTTCGCTCAGTAGGGAGCTCTTCGACGAGGCAGGATGGTCCAGGATCAAAGGTATTCAGACTGCAGGAACCTTGAAGAATGGCAAATGTATTGGTGCGGCTTCGATCAACGACGAAACCTGTCAAATCGTCTGCTGAACCATCCAGAAAGCCTGCGAGACAATACCATGATCGACCTCTATTTCTGGACGACACCGAACGGCATGAAGCCGCTCATCCTCTTGGAAGAATCCGGCCTGGAATACACAGTTCGACCGGTGAACATCTCAAAGGGTGAGCAGTTTGCAGAAGCGTTCATGCGGATTTCTCCGAACCAGAAAATCCCGGCAATGATTGATACGGCTCCTGCATCGGGCAATGCACCCGTCGCAACCTTCGAATCCGGAGCCATACTTCAATATGTGGCTGAAAAGGCGGATCGTTTCCTTCCTAAATCTCTGCAAGCTCGTACAGACGCGATGCAGTGGCTGTTCTGGCAGATGTCTGGACTTGGCCCAACCCTCGGTCAGTTTGTCCATTTTTCTAACCATGCAAATGAGGCAATCCCATATGCGCAGGGCCGTTTCAGCCGTGAAAAGGAACGCCTGTACACCGTGCTGGACCAAAGGCTTCGCGATCGCGAGTTCATCGCCAGCGATTACTCGATTGCCGATATCGCGACGTTCCCCTGGATCCATCGTTTGGAACAAGAAGGGGATCACCTAAACGGCTTTGCGAGCATCCAGCGATGGCACGACATGATTTCCCGCCGTCCTGCGGTCAAGCGTGCCTATGCCCGCGCTGCGGAGATTAACACAACACCGACGGTCACCGAAGCATCCCGCACAATTCTGTTCGGAACCGGCCCTTCCATGAAAGGAAAATAGTCATGAACCAACATGTGCCTGTAGCTGCTTTCGCAGCAAAGCCTCAGCAATCCGACATGAAAGTTAGCGCATCGCTAAACTTCATAAAGCGTCAGGATACCAAACCGGTTTTCCACAGTGCCGCGCTAACTGGACGCGCGCCAGAGTACCTGTACGAAACTGAAGCGCACGCCGTCACCATTTCGAACATGCGTGAAATCACCGAGAACTTGTCGGTCGACCGGGAAGGGTTCGAATTACTCCGGTATGCAACCGGAGTTGTAGATTTCTATGATGATGATGCTGTGAAGCATGAATATCTACCCGAGACCAAAGGGCTCTTGCGTCGGAGATTCGGCGCGAACCGCGTCGTGATCTTTGATGTCACGCGACGATCCGATGACGGAACCGGCGCGAAAAATCCGGAAGGACGACGCGGCCCAGCAAGCCAACTTCATGTCGACTACACCGCCAAAAGTGGACCCCAACGTGTGAGGGATGTCCTTGGCGCGGAAGAGGCAGACCGTCTCGCCTCGTCTGGCGCCCGTATTGTCCAGATCAATGTCTGGCGTCCGATCCGTGGTCCCGTTGAGCGTTCCCCACTCGCACTTGCCGATGCGTCCACCACACGGCCGAAGGATCTTATCGCGACTGACCAAGTTTTCCCGGACCGAGTTGGTGAAATCTACAACGTCGCCTATGCCTCGGCGCAGCGCTGGTACTACGCTCCGCGGATGACCACTGACGAGGTGCTCCTGATCAAGGGGTGGGACAGTCTCGACGACGGTCGCGCCCGCTTTACCCCGCACGGTGCCTTCCAACTACCGAACACGCATGAGCATGCACCCGCCCGCGAGAGCATTGAGGCGCGCGCGCTCGTAATAATCAAATGACAGGATGAGGTGGCTCGAGAGATTTTAGCCGAGTTCATTGGCTGACTTGACCTAACGCTATCCAAAAATGACCGACCCAACGTAGACCTTGAGGAGATATCCCATGAGTAACGTACCTGCCGACGAAATTGCACACAACGCGATCGCCAAAACCCTCCAACGCTACATCGATGGCGCTAGATCCGGCAGAGGCGGCGACATGAAGCCTTCGTTCCACGAGGACGCGACCGTTTTCGGATACATCGGTGAAGACCTATTCGCCGGTCCCATTCAACTGCTCTTTGACTGGAACGACGAAAATGGTCCGGCAACGAAGCTTAAAGCACAAATTGCTCGTGTCGACCTCGCCGACTCGGTCGCGACCGTGCGCCTCGAACTCGACAACTGGACCGGCAACCGATTCACCGATCTTTTCACCCTTCTCGAAGTCGATGGGGAGTGGAAGATCATGAACAAGGTGTTCCATCTCCACAGCTGAATTGCGAGTTTGAAGAAAGGATTGAGTGATGCCAGAGCAGAGGAAAACAGTCGTTATCACGGGCGCTTCCGGTGGCATCGGACGCGCCATAACTGAGGCATTCTTCCAGCACGACTATAA
>JBPCWB010000318.1:0-3366 GCA_051009955.1 Hyphomicrobiaceae bacterium
GCCTGACGGTTCTGAGATCCTTTCTGCGTCACGCCATGCGTGATGGTTTCTTTCATGCCGATATGCATCAAGGCAATCTCCTCGTTGAAGAAGACGGCACTGTCGTTGCGGTCGACTTTGGCATCATGGGCCGCCTAGGCAAGATCGAGCGTCGTTTCCTCGCCGAGATCCTGCACGGACTGATAACCCGCGACTACACGCTTGCGGCGCAAATCCACTTCGATGCCGGATACGTGCCGCCGCATCACCCTGTGGACGTGTTCGCCCAGGCCATGCGGGCCATCGGCGAACCGATCCACGGACGCACGGCCGACGAAATCTCAATGGCGGACCTTCTCGGACAGTTGTTCGCCTACACTGATGTCTTCGACATGCAAACGCGACCGGAACTGATCCTGCTGCAAAAAAGTATGGTGATCGTCGAAGGCGTGGCGCGATCGCTTGACCCGTCACTCAACATTTGGACGGCGGCAGAGCCGGTCGCCAAGGAGTGGATGGAAGCCAATTACGGGCTGGGGGGGCGGCTGCGCGACGCGGGCGAGGGTGCGGGCACGATTGGCCGTGTGCTCGCAGACGTGCCGCGACTGATGGAGCAGGCCGAACGCTCGGCGTTCGCCTTCAGTGAGATGGCGCGCGACGGCGTTCGGCTCGACGACCACACGATCAACCGAATGGCAAGAGAGAACGCCCGGCAGAGCCGGTCCGGACGCTGGGCCCTGTGGATCGGTGCGGTGGCGCTCGCCGTTGCAGCCTGGGCCATCGTCAGCGGTCGGATCTAGCGTTCCTTGTTCCTCGATGAATGTTCCAACCGGCATCGACCCGATCAGTCGGGCACCAGGCCGCCATCAATATTGAAACTCTGGCCGGTGATGTTGCGCGATCGCGGCGAGGCCAGGAACACAGCCAGATCACCGATGTCCTCCGGCTCGTTCGCGCGCCGAATGGGAACGGTGGACACGGCCTCACGCTCGACTTCCTCGACGGACTGCCCGGTCTTCTGAGCGTCAACTTCGATAATGCCCTTGTAGATATCCGTGCGCGTGATGCCAGGACAGATCGAATTGACGTTGATGTTGTGCGGTCCGAGTTGTTGTGCCGCCGTCTTGGTCATGGCGAGAACGGCGCCTTTCGTACCAGCGTAGATGGCATTCGATGTCCCGTGAAAACCCTTACCTGCGATCGATGCGATGTTGATGATGCGGCCGGATTTCTGCTTGATCATCTCAACCGCCGCGCGTTGCATGCAAAAGAAGACGCCTTTGGCATTGACGCGTTGCATGCGGTCCCAGTCAGCTTCCGTCAACTCCATGATGTCGGCGCGGCGCGTCACGCCGGCATTGTTGACAATGACGTCAAGGCGTTGAAAAGCCGCCATTGCGTCCTGCACCATCCGATCGATTGCTGAAACGTCACCGAGATCGGCGGTGATTGCGAGTGCGCGGCGGCCGAGTGCTTCAACGGCTTGCGCTGTCGCCGCCGCCCCATCACCGTTGATGTCAACAGAAACGACATGCGCGCCTGCCTCGGCGAGCCGGAGCGCGCAGGCACGTCCAATACCCTGACCAGAGCCGGTGACCAACGCGATACGATCTGACAGTTCCATGCGCTTTCCCCTCCCGAGGTTTCATGATTGGATGGAGGATAAGATGAATTCACGCCTTGCGCCTAGGCCAAGGCCCGGCTGGACAAGCGATGATCGGGGACGCGATGGACAAGCATCTTCATTTTGATGTGACTGAGTTTGAGAGCCGGCGGTCTGCGGCTTGCCAGAAGATGCGCGACCGGGACCTGGACGCGCTGCTGATGTTCCGCCAGGAGTCGATGTACTACCTGACGGGTTACGACACTTTCGGCTATACGTTCTTTCAATGTCTCGTCATGACCGCGAACGGCAGGTGCGTTCTGCTCACCCGCGCCCCTGATCTCAGACAGGCCAAATTCACTTCGACGCTTGAAGATATTCGGGTCTGGATAGACGGGGCCGATTCGGACCCATCAGTCGATCTGCATGACCTTTTGCAGGAACTCGGATTGCGTAATGCACAGCTTGGCGTCGAATATGACTCCCACGGTCTGACCGCGCACTCCTATAGGCTCATGGCGCGCACGCTCGACGGATTCGCCACCATGAATGATGCTTCGCGACTGGTTAGTGAATTGCGCCTCGTCAAGAGCCCGGCGGAAGTTGCCTACGTGCGGCGGGCCGCCGAGCTCGGCGATGCCGCGTGGGCGGCGGCTGTCGCGGCGGCGGCACCAGGCGTCAGCGAAGCGGATATCCTGGCCGACATGCACAGTGCCATCTTTCGTGGTGGCGGCGATGATCCCGCCAACGAATTCATTATTGGCTCAGGCCCTGGCGCCCTCATGTGCCGATACTACAGCGGCCGCCGACGCCTCGATCAACAGGACCAGCTGACCCTTGAGTTCGCGGGCGCCTACCGCCACTATCATTCGGCTTTGATGCGGACGATGGCGATTGGCCAGGCGCCGCAACGCCAGAATGACCTTTACGCCGCGGCGACAGATGCGCTGCTGGCTTGCGAGGATAGGCTTCGGCCCGGCTGCACGGTTGGCGAAGTGTTTCAGGCCCATGCCGACACCCTTGATGCCGCCGGATTGCAGCAGTATCGCCTCAACGCCTGTGGCTACTCGCTTGGGACAACCTATGCCCCATGCTGGATGGATTGGCCGATGATCTTTGCCGACAATCCCGTGGTGCTGCAGCCAGGAATGGTGTTTTTTCTGCATATGATCATCTTCGATGACGATGCGGGTCTGGCGGCAACCAACGGCCGCACCAGCCTCGTCACGTCGAATGGAGCCGAACCATTGAGTGCCGCCGGCCTCGATCTGGTCGTGAAATGAAAGCCCCGCCATGTCTTCTGTTGTAGCCTCAGAACCGGATATGGAAGCCGTGCACGCCGCGCTTCGGGTCCTCGACGACCACTTCGCCGCCCTTAATGCGCGCGACAGCGCGGCATTGGCCAACACGCTCCACTTTCCACATTATCGGATGGGTCGCGGCGGCATGAAGATCTGGGAGACGTCCGAGCGCTATCTTGACGACTTCTATGCCCGAGCGGGGGACGGCTGGGCGCGCAGCGCATTCCTGTTTCGCAACGTAGTGGCGGCCAGTGCCGGGAAGGTGCACCTCGATATCGCCTTTGTGCGCTATGACCAATCCAACCAAATCATGGGATCGTTCCGCTCGCTGTGGGTCATTACGCAGCGCAATGGCAAATGGGCCGCCGAGGCCCGTTCCAGCTTCGCCGTCTAGATGTAACCACCCATCGGGCCAATCGCGCAGGCCAGGACAATCGTGACCATGACCGCTGACGAGATTATTAAGTTGCTGGAACTGGTGCC
>JBPCWB010000319.1:0-3786 GCA_051009955.1 Hyphomicrobiaceae bacterium
GTATAAGCGCGATCTGCAACGATGACGACGGATGGGCCGGCGTCAGATATATCGGCTGGCGAAAAACCGGCCATGACGGAGACAGAGTGAATGTCTGCTGACTTCGTGAGTGCATCGGCTTGCTGCAGCGCTTCGCGCATCGGCCCAGGCGCCGTCGTGCGGCCATGGTCGAGGCCGGTCAGCATCGGCGGGCGCCTGACATGACAGACGGGATGAATCTCACCGTTTAGTGTTTTGCCAATGAGAATGGCACACTCAGTCGCAACCTTGCGTTGATCGATGTGCGGGTAGGTTCGATAGCTCACGATCACATCGGCATGACGGGCCATATCCTCGGTAACATTGCCATGCAGGTCCAGCGTGACACCGATCGGGACTGAAGAGCCGAGCGCTTCGCGCAGGAGCCGCAGCAGATAGCCCTCACCATCCGCCGTATGTTCAGCAACCATCGCGCCGTGTAGTTGAAGGAGAACACCATCGACGCCGCTGCCTGATGTTGCAGCCTCCAGGATGTGGTTACTTATGGTGTCGTACGCTTCCCGTGTCACGACACCGGAAGGACTGGCATCCGCTACGACTGAAGGGACAGGGATCCAATCGTACATCTTGCAGATGTCGAGAAAACCTGAGATCTCCGAATTCGTATCGGCGAATACCTCAAGGATCTCGTTGCCGTAGCAAAGGCAACGCGCACGATACGCGTCGAGGTCAGTCGGCAGCACAGAAAACGTGTTTGTCTCGTGTTTGAAGCCGGCGATGAGAATGTGTTTTGCCATCATCGTCTCTCGACCGGGATAGATTTTACCACTTTGTCTGCGAAGCCAGGGAAGCTCTCTTTGTCAATCCAACGCGTTACCGTGACCATGTCGTTGTCCGGATCGACCCAGATGATGTTCGAGCCCACACCTTTTGCAAAGAAACTTGATCGTGACGCCGCGGGGGCTTGCTCGCCAATTGTGTTGAGCCACCACATCAATCCGTAATTGGCGTTCAACGAGCACGGTTGGACTGATTGTCTTATCCAGTCCTTGGAAAGGATCTGGCGTCCGTTCCATTCTCCTTCGTTGAGCATCAGCAGACCGACCCGGGCCTGATCAAGCGTGCTGATCCAAAGGCCGCCACCCCAATGTGCCCCGCCGGAAACGGATTGAATCTGCTGCCCGTCAATCACGGCGTAGGAGTTTCGATAGCCATGCCATTGCCAGGTATCAGATGCGCCGATTGGGTCCATGATTTCGCGTTTCAGTACGGCTGGCAGAGGTTCTCTAAAAACCCGGAGCAGGGCTAACGCCAGGCGGTTCACCCGGACATCATTGTACTCCCAATGGGTGCCGGGCGCTTTCATGGCCCGCTGTACGCCTTTATCGTTGACCTCGCCGGGGGGCAGGGAAAGGTCTCGGTTATGGTCGATCCAATCTGGCTTGTCCCATAACTCACCTTGCCATTCGCTCGTCAGCTGCAACAGATGCGCCCAGGTGATGGACCGATTTTGCGCACTGTCAAAACCACCATCATCCACGAGCTCGCGTACGGGTGCATGAATGTCCGGAATGAGGCCTCGATCGACAGCAACACCCGCACACAAGGAAAGAAAGCTCTTCGTTGCACTGAATGTCATGTCGACCCGCTCGATATCGCCCCATTCGGCGACGATATGACCGGCACGTCCGATGATACCGCTCGGGTCCGCGCGATCTTTGACCGGACCAATGATCTCATTGATCGGTGGCGGTTCGGAAAAATGTCCCTCCTCGAGCGCCTTGCGGATGTCGCGCAACATTTTTGATTCATGCGATATCGCAAATTCAACGGCAGCTCGGACTGCGCTGGCATCGAGCCCGACTTCGGTTGGAGTGGCCCGCGTCCATTCACCGGGAAGTGGCAAATACGATCTCAAATCGGATTTGCGTTGTGCTTGCTTCACGAGAAATCTCCTATGAAACCAGATTTGCGGTGACGAAGCCTTGTCATCACAGCCTGCATGGTCAAGCCTAAGCTAACATACAACGCGCCGCCATAAGGTCACGGCATTGGTCGCCATCACCAACGCATTGAGCGAGGTCATCATGAGCCAATCTGCATCCACCAGTGTGTTCGCGCTGTCTGCTGTTGAACTGCGACGACTGATCGGCACAAAGGAGCTGTCACCCGTTGAGCTCCTGGAGAGTTGCATCGAGCGCATCGAAGCGCTCAACCCGGCCGTGAATGCCATCACCGCGACATGTTTTGGCCGCGCAAGAAAAGAAGCGCAGCGCGCCGAGCAAGCCGTCATGTCGGGCG
Organism: Hyphomicrobiaceae bacterium; assembly: GCA_051009955.1. Taxonomy (GTDB): domain Bacteria; phylum Pseudomonadota; class Alphaproteobacteria; order Rhizobiales; family Hyphomicrobiaceae; genus Tectiglobus. The sequence continues at coordinate 2,281 of JBPCWB010000319.1, forward strand.
ATGAGCTTGGGGCACTGCATGGGCTTCCGTTCGGCGTCAAGGATTTGCAGTCGACGGCCGGCGTGCTGACGACTTACGGCTCACCGCTGCGGCGCAACAATGTGCCGACCGAAGATAGCGTGATGGTTGGGCGTGTGCGTGAAGTCGGCGGCATTATGGTGGGCAAAACAAACACGCCTGAGTTTGGTGCCGGCGCCAACACCAGAAATTCCGTCTGGGGCGCCACAGGAAACCCGTTCGACCCGATGCGCACGTGCGGGGGCTCTTCCGGCGGTTCGGCTGCGGCGCTGGCAGTGGACATGACGCCGATTTGTACGGGTTCAGACACGGGTGGTTCGCTGCGCATCCCGGCGGCGTTCTGTGGGATTGCCGGGTTTCGCCCGTCTCCCGGCATGGTGCCTGCTGAAAGCCGCTCGCTTGGTTGGACGCCGATTTCGGTGCTTGGGCCCATGGCCCGCAATGTACCCGACACGCGCCTTTTGTTCGAAAGTCAAATTGGAGCTGACGCTCGGGATCCATTGTCGTTTCCGATTGGCAAGGAGCGCGAGGCAGGTCCTGGCGCCATCGACCTTGGAATCCTTCGTGTTGCCTGGAGCGCGGACTTTGGCACCGGTATCGTTTCGAAATCCATACGCGAGACGTTCGCCAAAAAGGTCGGTGCGATGAAGCACCACTTCAAACAGTGCGATGAGCTGGAGTTCGACTTTCAAGAAGCTGAGCGCTGCTTTGACGTCATTCGCTCGGTCAATTTTCTCGAAACCTTCGGCGAGTTCTACGAAACATCTCCCGAACTACTCGGCCCCAATGTTCGTGCCAACTACGAGATGGGCACGAAGATGTCGCTTGGCGATTTTGCCTGGGCACATGGCGAACAGACACGTCTCTTCCGGCGCTTCCAGAAGATCTATGACAGCTACGATGTCGTCATTGCGCCAACGGTTGCCGTTTCGCCGTTTCCCTGGAAACAACTTTATCTGGACGAAGTCGACGGCCGAAAGCTGAACACTTACTACCATTGGCTGGCGATGGCCTGGCTGATTACTCTGACAACCAACCCCGCGATTTCTCTGCCATGCGGAACGGACGATCAGGGCCTTCCGTTTGGGTTACAAGTGGTCGGACGCTTCCGTGGAGATTTTGAGGTGTTGGATATCTCAGAGGCCATGGAGCGCACGTTTGCGGGAGATCCTGAACTTGCGCGGCCCTTACCTGACGTTGAAAAGCTGCAGACGCCGGTCCCGGCACTCACATCGATTGTAACGGCGCCGCCGGACGATGTGTCCGACGTTGCCTAGGCAGGGGAGCCTCATAGATGTCTGATGCAGCGATCGGTTCTCCGGCTTGGCGGCTTGACCCGACAACCTATCTGACGTCGCGACCGGTTACACATCAAGTGCCGGCCAAGCCTCAATCACGCTATCTGACGATGCCGGACGGTGTACGTATCGCCATCGACATATATGTGCCCAATGGACCGCAACCGCACGATGGCTTTCCGACGATCCT
>JBPCWB010000320.1:0-17119 GCA_051009955.1 Hyphomicrobiaceae bacterium
CTGACACCTCCATCAAGAAAAAAGCCGGTTTGACCCGGGCCGACGTCAATCTCGATGGCATCGAGATAATACGGCGCAGATGCGCTGGCGCGGACGATCTGGCGTAAGGAATAGTCGCGATTGGGAAAAAAATCTTCGCGCTGCTCGGGGGGACGGTTCTGCCAGAAGGGGCCGTCGGGGGTCCAATACTTTGAGCGCGGGTTATTGGTCACGGGCCAAACGCTGTTGGTATCCGCACGCTTTGCGAAGATCGCGAGTCCGGTCTGCAGGACATTGCTGTCCAGGCGCGGATGCGTCAGCCGGTCCGGTCGGTCCACAAGGTCGGGACGCTCGAGGTCATCGCGCAATATTTCGTCGAAGACCTGCTGGATGATGCGATCGAACGTCTCTGGATCAAACTTTGGATAAATCAAGCCGCCGACCGGGCGTGGAGCGCCAAAGATCTTGGGGATCATATCGAAGTAAAGCGCAATGATGCGATCGACGGTCAATCCCATTGCAAGCATGGTGGCAATTATGGCGCCGGTCGACGTGCCACCGATAAGATCGAAATACTGACAGAGCCTGAAGTGTGCCCCAGCGGTGCTGCGTGACTTCAGAAGGCTCTCGACCCGCTTGAGCATACCGAGCGTGATCAGCCCACGAACACCACCGCCATCCAGCGACAGAATCCGTTTCGGGTGGTCACCGAATAAGTGTCGGTCTCGGGCGATATTCTGCTGACTCTGCTCCACCATAACGCCTGAATTCCTGATGACACTGGCAAATGAGCCTTTTGCTGAGCGCACAAGTCTATTTGATCTGCTATCTAATTGGAATTGTGGCCGAAGCCGCGGACGCGACAGGGATGCAAGTTGAACACACGTATTGAAATGGGCATTGAAACGGGCAGTCGAAACAGATCGTTGCCCGTATTAGTTTTCATCTGACACAGGCCGTATTGGGGCGCCGGTTGTGCCGGGCATCGTGCAAAAAGTGAGGAATAATATGGGCCGATACGTACCCAAACCAATCGATACAACGGCCGTTGTGCTGCCGCTCCATCTTGAAGAGCTGACCGAGCTTCTGGCTGAGAATGCGCACGAAAACTGGGCGGCACAGCGCATTGAGGATGGCTGGCGCTGGGGCGCGCATAGAAGCGATGTCGACAAATCGCACCCTTCGCTCGTTGCCTATGAGCAATTGCCGGAGGCCGAAAAGGCATATGACCGGCGCACGGCCATGGAAACCGTAAAAGCAATTGTCAGTCTTGGCTACGAAATATCGCACAAGACCAAGTAGACCGGCAAAGGCCCTTTCACACAAGTGGCCCTTCGCCGGGTGACGCCTGCCGTCTGGTCGCGGCGGGGACGGAAATGATTGCAAGTTGAACCCTAGACATGTATCCCGGCGTCGGGGTTAGCGCAGCCGAAGCTTGAAGAGGATCCCTCTCGGCCGCTGCGCAATTCAGTACGATCAAAAACACCGATGGCACTGCAACGAAAGGGGCCATGTTGACAGCGTTTCAGCGGATCGTTGGGCTCATACTGCTCGCCATGGTTTTGGCACCTCAAGCGATCGCCCACACTGGTGGCGGCTCGACATTGTCGCAGGTCCGCCAGCGCGGCCACATCGTGTGCGGCACGGCCAAGGATGAGATCGGGTTTTCCGAATTCCGCCGAGGGATTGGATGGTCTGGTTTGTTCGTCGATCTGTGCCGTGCCGTCGCCGTCGCCGTGCTGGGTGAAAAGCGCTCGGTACGCTTTCGGCCACTGACGGGATCCGAACGGTTCAACGCCGTAGCCGAGCGCCAAGTTGACGTTCTTACGCGCGCCACAGCCTGGACGTTGAGCGGCGAAGCCAGCGCCAATGTTCGCTTCGTAGGTCCGTTTTTTTATGACGGCAAAGGCTTCTTGATCCGGAAGAACAGTGGTCTTTCGAGTGCTCTTGAATTGTCCGGGGCTCATGTTTGTGTCATGGCCGGTTCGCTGACGGAAGCCCACATCCAGCGGTTCTTCGAACGGCGCGACATGGGCTTCACCAAAGTGACGGCGGGAACTTGGACAGACTTGATCGCGCACTACCGAGACGGCCGTTGCGTGGTGCTTGCGGCGGACGTTGCGCAGTTGGCGATCCAACGCCGCAGCATGCAGCGACCGGATGAGCACGTGCTGTTGCCGGAGACGGTGTCCCATGATGTCTTTGGACCGGTGGTTGCCGCATCCGGCGACCGCTGGTTCAAGATCGTTCGCTGGGTGATGTTTGCCTTGATCCACGCCGAAAGGATTGGCCTGACCAGCACCAACGTCACGACGACCCAGGTTTTGCAGCGAGCCGAGGTTCGCAGTTTTGTCGAGACCGCGAATGTTGCCAGTGAACAGCTGGGGCTATCAGAGCACTGGCTGAGCCGGATGATCCGGCAAGTGGGCAACTACGGCGAAATCTTCGAGCGCTGTCTTGGCAAAATGTCTGGTATTCGCCTGCCTCGCGGTCGCAATGCGCTGGCTCAGGACGGCGGTTTGCTTGCGGCGCCGTCGTTTCGCTGAATAACCCGCAGGTTGTGTTGGTCTGAGTTTCAATTCCCGCACAAAGCCTGTTTCTGTGAACCGGGCTCAACTCTCTTGCGCAAGCGGCGCACCGGTCCTCCGGAGGGTCCCGGTCTTTGCAATATCAGATTCTCTCGGCCAGGCTCATTGGACAACGTCCAAGAAGCTCACATCTAACGGATGACGATTTCGACCTCGACGTTGTCGCCGGAAGCCACTGTGAATGATCGGCGATGGCTGCTGCCGCCCCACTTTGCGCTTATCGTGTAGCTGCCCGGTGCCAGAATGTGGCTCGGCAGTGCGCCGGCCGTCTTCTTCACGATTTGGCCGGACTGGGTCATGATCGTCCACTGCGTGTCGGCAAGCGCCTCCCCGCCTTTCTGTCGCACGAGCTTGAACGTGACTTTGGCCGCCTCATGAATGACTGTCGCTTCAGTTAGTTTGCCGGCTTCGACGGTGACTTCCGCTCCAACCGTGGCATTTGCATCGCCGAGTTGCGAGACGATCCGGTAAATCCCGGAATTCAGCCGGGTGATCAGGCCGGGCTTTGCCTTCTGCAAAATGACTTGACGCTTGCCGTTTTGGTCGCGCTCGTCCGACAGGACATCGTAGGTAATGGCATTCGCTGGCGCGAACGCTCCGGAATCTGTTTGAGCCAGCACCTTGAGACCGCCGGCGTTGATCACGAATTTCTCTGAGGTCGGCGCGCCGTCCGAAACCGTCACGGTCTTCGTCAGGTGCGCCAGTCCGAACGTGACGTTGACGATGTATGTGCCTGACTTCAGCTTGACGACCGGCTGAGCCGTTGATCGTTCGGATAACAGTTTCGGGTCTTCGTTGGGCGGGCCGGGAACGAAAATACGCCAGAACAAGCCCTTATTGATCACCGGTCCATTGTTTGTAAGGAGCGCGGTCAGTTTCAATTGTTGTGGAGCCGACTTTCGCTTCTGGCCGGGGCTCTCGTTCTGGGTGAGTGCCGGTGTTCCCAAGACAGGTGGGAATGCCGGCAATCCTTGCGCGGGCGTTACACCCTGCCCTTGCGCGGGAGCCAATGCTGCGCCAACAAGAATACCGCACGTCACGGCGAGAAGCCCGCCGCGCGATCGCCAATCCAAGCGCTTGTGCGTGTTATCCATTTGCCGCATGCGAGTCGATTCCTGCGCTGCGAGTCGAGCTATGCAACATGGCTGGTACAAAATGCAAATTCTGTCATACCGCCCCTGTTAGTTGTGACCCAACCGAATGTTGAGATGGCCTCCGCTATCGACGGTGATCTCATTGCTCGACGTTTGGCCGTCAACTTCAGCGACAATGCGGTAATTCCCAGCTTTTAATGTGACCAGCGGTTGCCGCTTCAGCGATCGCCAAATGGTCGTGTCGTCTTGCGTTCGGATTTCCCAGTAAATCTCGCGCGGGTCAATCTTGGGATCGACGCCAAGCTGAATCGTGCCGGCATCGTGCTGCAGCGTGAGCTTCCCCGCCGGCGCCGGGGTAACTTCGAAATCTCTCACGACGACTGCGTTTTGTGCACCAATCCGGCTCTCGATCCGATACGGACCGGGTGCCAGCTGGAAAGTTGGTTGAGATTCCTGGCTGACAAGCGGTGGGCTGTCAGGCGAACGCAGTTGCCAGACCCTGTAGCGCAGCCCCTCTGCAACCTGGTCCTTGCGGCCGCGCAATTGCGACAGAACCTCTAGGCGCATGAATGGAATGCTGATCGTCTGTTCGATGATTTTGCCGACGCGAATTCCAACCTGGTCTTGAACCATCGCTGTGCCGAGGCTCGCTGTCACGTAGTAGGTTCCAGCGGGCAGCAGAAAACTCGGCATCGACTGGATCGAACGTGCAATGATCCGCCGACCGCTCGGACGAGCGGCATCGTCGACCTCCACTGTAATCGTCGTGCCCTGTGCACGTTCGCCCGACTTGAGGATCGTATTGACGGTGAGATAGCCCGCCTCCAGCGGAATGCTGAGTTGCTTCCGCTGACCCGCCTGTAACGCCACGGTGGTTTGGCGTCTGACGCGATCGGCCGTGACCGTGAGGTGATAGGTGCCTGCCGGCAAGACCAGTGGATCGCGTGGCGACAGGCCGTTCCAGACGACTTTGCCCTTCGCCGACTCAGCGGCGCGCAACTCGAAGATGGCATCCTGAACGATGGCACCGCCGTCTTGCAGCGTAGCGGTGAACGACAATGCCGCAGCATCAAGATCGAACCGTGCGATCGTTCTCGGGCCTTTCTTGACCTCGACGCTGCGCCGTTCGATGCGCCCGCTGGCCTGCATTGTGACGTCGTACAGGCCCGGTTCAAGCGGGATCGAGGGTCGCGCATTGGCGGTTCTGCGCGTGCCTGTGTCCGTGCTTGCCTTAGTGGCCCTGATGGTCCAAAGGACGCCGCTGTTCAGTTCCGGACCGTTCTTTGCCAACCGTGCGGAAAGCATCAAGCCTGGTGTTCTGGCACGTGCGCGTCGCGGTGTGGTCGAACGATCGGTCGTGGTCTTTGGCGACTGCTTCGTTTGTGGCCGTGCGGTCTCTCTCGGGCTCGTCCTGCGCGGCGCCGCCGTTGCCAGGGCGGCGCGCACGAGGGCGTTAGCAGCTGTCTCTGTCGTTGCCTCATTGTTGGTCTCGATGACGCGCCCGCCAGTGATTCGGGCGAGGCAGGCCATGGCGCCGCGACTTTCTGCTTTTGGCTCCAAACTCAAAACGAATATGCGCAATTCCGGCAACGCCTGTTTGAGCGCTGATGCGGCAGCACAGACGTCCTGGCCGCAGTTGTCGGGATCATCATGGACGACGATGATGCTCTTTGGGCCTTTGGCCGTGGAAAGTGCTTCGGCAGCGGTCTGAATGCCGCGCACCAGGGGGCCTCGGCCTTGCGGATTCAGCCGGCGAAAGCCGGCGGCGACCTGCGATTCGTTGTACGGCGATAGCGGCAACAGCACATCGGCGAATCCGCAACCGCCGCGCGATCTTTGCCCAAAGCTGACGAGGCTGACCTGGGAGCCGGGCGGCGCTGCCCGAAGCGCAGATTGCATGATGTTGGTCGCAGCCTGGAATTTGGGCAATGTGCCGCCAGTCAACTTGCCCCACATCGAGCCGGAACTGTCCATGACAACGGCAACAGAGGAGCTTGTCTGAGCAACCGCCGTCGGTGTAGTCATGGGCCAGGCGAGCCAGCCGACCAGCAGTGTCAGAGCTGGAAGATGCCGCATTAGCTGTGACAATAGTCTCATGTTGAGCCCTGCAGGTGAGCGTCCGTTTTTGGGATTTGACCTGGCGGACAATATCGAAAAGTGTTGCCTCATGCGACTGCTAATCGGTCACGCGAAAGTTGGAAACGATGAGCGACTTGATGATTGACTTTTTGTTGGCACGGCGGTCGTCACGACCGGCCATGCTTGGCGATCCCGGACCGACCCCCGAGGACCTCAATAAGATACTGACGGTCGCTGCCAGGGTCCCGGATCATAAGAAGCTTGTTCCGTGGCGATTTATTGTCTTCGAAGGCGAGGCCAGGGCGCTGTTCGGGGCACAATTGGCGGAGATCTGTGCACAGGAGGAAGCAGAGCCTCTGTCGCCGGTCCGCCTGGAAACCGAGCGTGCGCGATTAATGCGGGCTCCGGTCGTGATCGCCGTCGTCAGCCGAATCAATCGCGAGCGCGGTGTTCCGGAGCTGGAACAGACTCTGTCGGCCGGTGCGGCCTGTCTCAATCTATGTCACGCGGCCAACGCCCTCGGATATGGGACCAGCTGGATCACTGAGTGGTATTCGTTCAGCCCTGGTGTTCGTGGACTGATGAAATTGACAGACGACGAACAGATCGCAGGCTTCATCTATGTTGGTACCGCGTCGGAAAAACAACAAGACCGCGATCGACCGACCTTGACAGATATCGTCTCGCGCTGGGAAGCATGAGGCCGCCTGTGAAAACCGGCCGTGAAAGGGTGAACGATGTTCTACGAAACCACTGACAACCAACACGGGTTGCCGCGAGATCCGTTTAAAGCACTTGTCGCGCCGCGGCCGATCGGGTGGATCACAACGCTCGACAAAGACAACATCTGCAACATTGCCCCCTATAGCTTCTTCAATGCCATCAGCGAAAAACCGCACTACGTCGTCATCGGCTCGGCCGGCCGCAAGGATAGTCTGCGCAATATCGAGGAAACCGGTGAGTTCACGTGTTCGCTCGCGACCTATGACTTGCGCGAGCAAATGAATGTGACTTCGGCGCCGTTCCCGCCTGGCGTTGATGAATACCCGATGGCGGGGCTGACCGCGACCGCCTCACGGCTGGTCAGGCCGCCGCGGGTCAAAGAAAGCCCGGCTGCATTCGAATGTCGGCATTGGCGGACGATCGACTTGCCGCCCGCAGTGCCCGGCGGCAGACCCGGGAACGCGGCCATCATTGGTTTGGTCGTCGGTATTCATATCGATGACTCGGTGATCAAGGACGGGTTCGTCGATACCGCCGGCATGCGGCCCATCGCGCGCATGGGATACATGGACTACAGCGTTGTGACACCAGAGACGGTGTTCACTATTCACCGCCCCGAAGTGGACGACGAGGGCAATCTCGTGCGACCGAAAGCAGCCGAGTGATTTCGCTGCCGACATAGCTGTCCGTTGTTGAGATACGAGGCCGTCAATCGAATGCCGTCGTCGATCACGTCGGACGCTTGCGCATAAAAGCCTGGCGAGTGCATTCCGCGACGATCTGATCGCGTTGGTTGGTGCCGCGGTGAACGAATTCAACAATCCCTGCCGTCGGGCGGGATTTGCTTTCGCGCTTGGAGACGACCTCGGTGGTCGAGCGGATCGTGTCGCCATGAAAGACCGGGTTTGGGAATTTGACCTCGGTCATGCCAAGGTTTCCGATCGTTGTTCCCAGGGTTGTGTCATGCACGGAGACGCCGATGACCAATCCCAATGTGAAGATGCTGTTGACCAATGGCTTGCCAAATTCGGTCTTGCTCGCAAACTCGTAGTCGAGATGCAACGGCTGTGGGTTGTGCGTCAGGGCCGTGAACATAAAATTGTCCATCTCGGTGATTGTGCGTGTGAGCGCGTGCTCGAAGACCTGGCCGATCTCGAATTCCTCGAAGTACAGTCCCGACATCCGTAGTGTCCTCCATTGGCTGGGCAGCGCTCAGCAGCGATGCTGGTTGGTGCGCGCAATAAGCCCTGTGTTCCCACAGGCGCTATGACTTGAAAAGGCTTGGCCCGCCACTATCGCATGCGTGCTGCGCATGCCCGCAATCGCGGGTTCTCAATAGATGAACTGCTCCGACAGGATTCGCTCATCGAGATTGTGCCCGGGATCAAACAGCATCAAGAGGTCGATATCCTTAGCTTCGTCGATCGTCACCGACGTCACCGAGGGCACCTCGTCGTGGTCGGCCACGGCACTAATCGGTCGCTTCTCGTATTCGAGAACTTCGATCGCGATATGAGCCTGGTTCGAAAGCAGCGCCCCGCGCCAGCGCCGCGGACGAAACGGGCTAATGGGCGTCAGAGCAAGAAGCGGGGCCTCGATTGGCAAAATCGGACCCTGCACCGACAGATTATATGCCGTCGAGCCAGCCGGCGTGGCGACCAGGACGCCGTCGCTAATCAACTCATGCATGCGGATCTTGCCGTCAACCGAAATGCGAAGCTTGGCCGCCTGGTGGGTGCGCCGGAAGAGATGGACCTCGTTGATCGCCAAATGCGTGTGGACCCGGCCGGAGATGTCCGTCGCGTGCATCGTCAGCGGATGGATCAGCGTCATCTCGGCCGCGGCCAGGCGCTCGAGCAATCCTTCTTCGTCGTACTCATTCATCAAAAAGCCAACCGATCCCCGGTTCATGCCGTAAATCGGCTTTCCGTCACGCATGTGCTTGTGCAGGCTTTGCAGCATGAGGCCGTCACCGCCGAGTGCAACGATGACGTCGGCCTCACTCGCAGGAGCATTCGAGTAGCGATCGGCCAGGCGTCCCAGGGCTTCTCTCGCATCGGGGTGGTCGCTTGCGACAAATGCGATTTTCTCAAATTTTGGTAGGGTCATGTTTCCGTGGGTCGGGAGTCGCGCTAAGGTTCGCAGCGGTTTATGCCGGTCCGAGATGGCTCTAGAGGCTGACGCAATTGAGTGAAAACGACAAGCCCGTTCTGATCTACACGACGTGCCCGTCCTTGGAGACTGCCGAGACGATCGCCGGTGAGCTGGTTGAAGAGGGTCTTTCGGCCTGTGTCAATATCATACCGGGCATGGTATCGGTCTATGTCTGGCAGGGGCAACGTCAGCGCGACGAAGAGGTTGTTGTGCTCGTCAAGACCGTCGGGTGCCTGGCCGATGCCGTTCTCGAGCGTATCAATGAGCTACACCCCTACGACGTGCCTGCCGGCCTCATCATACCGCTCGCGGGCGGTTCGCCGGAATTCGTTGGCTGGATAGCTGCGCAAACCGAGATGCGACAGCCGTGAGTTCACAACAGTTGATCTCGAACGGGACAGGTCATGCAGGACAAGAGACGATGTGCCGAACTCGAACGCATACTCATCGAGCCCCGGGTCATTCCGGTGTTATCGATCGCACGACTAGAAGATGCGTTGCCGCTCGCGCGTGCCCTGGCCGAAGGCGGGCTGACGACGCTTGAGATTACGTTGCGCACGTCTGCTGCATTGGCTGCCATCAGAACGATCAGCAAAGCTCTGCCCAATGTTTCCGTTGGCGTTGGCACGGTGCGCACGCCGGAGCAGGCGGTCGAGGCCATCAAGGCCGGTGCAGAATTTATTGTCTCACCGGGAATGACGCCGCATCTCAGCGAAGCGGCGCCGAGCTGGTCAGTGCCGCTTCTGCCGGGTGTGGCTACGGCGTCTGAGGCGATGGTTCTCTCGGATCTGGGTTATTCGGTTCTGAAGTTCTTTCCCGCCGAACCGGCCGGAGGTGTCGCAGCTCTGAAATCGCTGGCCGCGCCGCTCCCCGACATTCGTTTCTGTCCGACGGGCGGGATCGATGCCGGAAATGCCGCCACTTATCTGGCCTTGCCAAATGTCGTTGCCGTTGGCGGCTCCTGGGTTGCGCCCGCAGCGATGGTCGAAAGGCAGGACTGGTCGGCCATATCGGTTCTGGCCCGGGATGCCCACGCGGCTTGAATTGGACCAGGATGAGGGCCGGCATCACGCGGACAGTTGGAACCCCGTTAGGGCCGCCTTCGGCGTAATGGCGCCGCGATGGGTCACGACAATGGCAGCCAGCCGGTTGCCCGCTGCAGCTGCTATTGCGGCTTCGTGGCCGGCAAGGCGTGCGCATACGTAAGCCGCATTGAATGAGTCTCCGGCTGCTGTCGTGTCGATTGCCGTAACGGCCTTGGGGCTGGGCACCGGACCATCGAACGTCGCCGAGGCGACATGTGCACCGTCAGCACCCAGTTTGAGACAGATCTCCGGCACACCGGCTGTCTGCAGGCGCTCGATCGATTGCGCCGGATGGCTCTCACCCCAAAGCAGGCTTTCGTCATCGAATGTCGGTAACGCGAGGTCCGCCAGTGGCCAGAATGCAGCGTATGCATCCTGTGCCACGCGCCGGTTTGCCGGCCAACCACGAGGCCGGAAATTGCTATCCATGGCAATTCGCGCACCCCGCGATTTGGCATCTTGCAGGGCTTTCAGAAAGATCTGACGCCCGTCCGTTCCAAATAGCGAAAGCGTGATGCCGGAAAAGTAGATCAGATCAGCGGTTTGCAGGCAATCAATCGAAGAGCTTGCCAACTCGGCACCGAACAGCTCGCGTGCCGGGGAGGTATCGCGCCAATACCAGAATGAGCGTTCGCCGTGCTCGGTCTCGATGACATACAACCCAGGCATGCGACCTTCGAGCATTCGTGTTGCCGTCATGTCGACGCCCTCTTGTTCGCCCAACGCAATGATACCGTGGCTGTAGGGATCATTGCCGAGCGCAGTGAGGTAACGCGTTTGAGCGCCAAGTCGAGCCATATAGACGGCGGAATTGAACGTATCACCACCATAAGACAACTGAAACCGGCCATCGTCCGCGCGGGCCAGTTCCACCATGCATTCGCCGACGGATACGATTCGGGTAGAGGGTAGCGACATGTCGCGGTTGATCTCACGTTGTGGCAGGCCCATAGGAATGCGATAGGCTGTTTGGGATAGCAAGCAGGTATCGCGATTTGGCAATCGCGCCGGAACGATCCGGGAGGAACTCGATGAATATATGTATGATCGGCGCCGGCTATGTAGGGCTCGTATCTGCGGCCTGTTTTTCTGAGTTCGGATGGACGGTGGCCTGCATTGAGAAGGACGCCGAACGCGTTGCCAGCCTCGACCGCGGGGAAGTCCCGATTTATGAGCCCGGATTGGACGAACTTCTGGCCCGCAACATCGCTGCCGGACGGATCTCGTTTTCAACCGAGTTAGGCCCGGCTGTTCAGGCTGCGGATCTCATTTTTCTAGCGGTCGGAACCCCGATGCGACGGGGTGACGGGTATGCGGATCTGTCTTACGTGTATGCGGCGATCGAAGAGCTAGCCCCGCATCTCCAAGATTTTACCGTCATCGCGACCAAGTCTACCGTTCCGGTCGGCACCAGCCGCGAGATACAGCGACGACTCTCTGAAGCGCGGCCGGATGCTGACTTTGCGGTCTGCTCGAACCCAGAGTTTCTGCGGGAAGGTTCGGCAATTCGTGACTTCATGCATCCGGACCGCGTGCTCGTTGGGTGTGATGACGCGCGTGCGCGCGCTGCAATGGAGCGGCTCTATAGCCCTCTGACGCTGCGCAATGCACCATTGATGTTTACCGAGCGAGAGTCTGCGGAACTGGCCAAGTATGCCGCCAACGCGTTCCTGGCGCTCAAGATCAGTTTCATCAACGAAGTCGCGGATCTGTGTGAAGAGGTTGGCGCCAACGTTCAGGAAGTCGCGGCCGCCATCGGCAAGGATGGCCGGATCGGTGACAAATTTCTGCATCCAGGCCCTGGCTATGGCGGCTCGTGTTTCCCAAAAGATGTCTCCGCATTGACCCGAACGGCTCGTGAGGCGCGCTCCCCGCTGTCAATTATCGAGCAGGTTCAAACGGTCAACGAAGAGCGCAAGATCGCCATGGGTATGCGCGTGGAGCGGGCGGCGGGCGGCTCTGTTCGAGACAAAGTCATCGCCGTACTTGGAGTGACCTTTAAGCCGAATACCGATGATATGCGGGAGGCCCCCAGTCTGACCATTGTGCCATTGCTGCAGGAGCGCGGTGCGGACGTGCGGGTCTATGATCCCCAGGGGCGTGCCCACGGCGAAGAGCTGCTGCCGGGCGTAACGTGGTGCGACAGCGCGATGGCGGCCGGCGACAACGCCGACGTCGCGGTCATCCTGACCGAATGGAACGAGTTTCGGGCAATCGACCTCAAAAAGCTCAAAGCGGCGATGCGCGGCGACGTGTTGGTCGATCTACGCAACGTGTTTGCGCCGCAAGACGCGGCGGCGGCTGCGTTTGACTATCACAGCATCGGACGCTCAGCAGGGGTGACAGGTTGATTGCCGACGCGGGTTGCGCCGAATGCTGCGCGAGCAAACCGGACGCAATGCCTTGTTGCGAGATAGGGCCGGTTCACCTCTCGCCAACGCAATCTTCAAGAGCCAATGTCGGGCGGCCTGATGTGTATCAGTCGCGGCTCTGGAACGCGCGCTCTCGCCAGCTCAACCGCTCTCGACTTCGATAGAAACGCTTGCGACGGGCTTTGCGACGATTCTTAGCGCGTTGTTGACGCAAATATTTTTCTTGCGCTTCGCGTAGAGCCTGCAGACGTTCGGCTTCGACATCCGGCGGGCTCTGCTGCTGATAAACATCACTCGGTCCGGTGAATGACCTGCGTTGTGTCGTGAGCGGCGCTGGCGCCGGCGCATAGGGCTGGCGGGCGCCGAGCGCCATTCGACCCTCGACCACCGATGTCCCTGGTTCATACGGCCGGATGACGCGCCGAGGCTTGGCAGCTGTTGCCGACTTTAATCGGTGGACCGTTGTGCGCCCTGTCGGCTGGTGTGTACCGACGACGACACGCTTTGTCGTGGGGGCCGCAGGTTTAACGTCACGAACAACCGTGGTCCATGTGGTTGCGGTCCACCCCGTGGAATTCTGCGTGACGACGCGTGGGGTTGTCGCCAATCTCGGCTGCCGGGCGGCCACGCAACGACCGGAGGCGTCAACGACCCCGCTACAAACCTGGCCACACCTGGTTCCCTGGTAATGGCGCATGAGAGACAGCAGCGCGACATCGGGCTTGTTAGTCGGCAACGACGCATTGCTGTTCGCAGCGAAACGGGCGGCCGCAGCTTTCGTTCGTCTGTCCCAATAGCCTGTAACCGTAATCTGGCCGCAGCCAACGCGGCGCGCTTCCCGTTGAATTTGACGGGTCAGTGATGCGGGTGCGGGCGTCGCACGGGCAGCTGCGACAAGCGATGAGTTGTCGGGTTCGACAATGCGAAGCGTCCAGCGCTGCGGCTTGGGCGGCTGGATGTCTGCGACACGTGTTTGGGATCTCTGCCCAAGGGCCTTCTTTGGTGTCCCAACGAGCGCCTGACGAGGACTGTAGTTGAGCATCTGCGCTGCCATTGGCCTAACTGACCCATTGGGCAGGCCCGTCAGCGCTTCGCCATCCTGCGCCGATACCGATGATGACACGCGGGCTGGCGGTGCAATTCCGTCGAATGATGCCGGACGTTCAGCAAGAAATGTATAGGCCAACGCAATCGCTGACGTACAGCCGACGGAACCTGCAACAATTTTCCACATCTCGCGACTCCCGATACGCGATACTCACAAACTCGGAGTTTCAAGACCCGTTCATGAATTCATGTAGTATAGACCACTCGATCCAACCACTGACTTGCAACGTGAATGTGACCAAGTTGTAGACTAACCGGCGAAAAATGCCGATCGATACTGGCAGAGTTGCATGTTGGCACGCATCAAGCAAGCGTCTTCACAGGAGCTTGATCGCTCGGCGCTTGTGGATAATCTGTCTGCAGATAGTGATAAATATTACAACTATTGACAGTTGTTGTTCGGTGGAAAACGTCGTGATTCGTCAGAAGTTGTGAGTCTTCCGTTCGAGTGATGGATTGTGGCAAAATTACATCGGCAAACTTGGAACCGCCGTAGATGCTTGAAGCAAATAGTAAAATATTACGAATCAATTAATCTCCCTTTCATGAGGGGGCGCATCCGGATGTGTGTCGGGTGCGTGCATTAAAGTATCCATCGAAAGTCCGATCAGAGCATGGCGTCAGCGGCGATGTCTGTGCCTGGAAGGTACGTTGGAACGCAGTCTTTCTAAGTCCTCCACGACGCTTTGGGTGCCGGTTCTTTGCGACTCTCTTGGGGAAGAGTTTCGCTGCTCACAAGATCCGGGACACGATCTAAAGCGCTGCGGTGGTGTGATTTCGAATTCTGCTGTCAGATCCCTCATAATAAACAATCGTGCGCACGAGCCTCGTATCGAAGCGTTGTAGTGTGCTTGCTCGTGTCCTCGATATCAGAGAGGGCAATCTAATGAGACATGCTCTGGGAGTGCTAGGCGTACTGGCAGCGGGAGTGCTGTTACTCGTATCCGCGGCCATGAACTGGCGCTTTGGCTATCAGCTCGGGACGACCGAGTTTGACGGCTTCATTTATGGGTCGGCCAGTGCGGCTGCCGACTGCTTAAAGGCGCTCGTTCCATTTTTCATATTCGCCGCAGTACGCAACAAGATGTGGGCGCAGGCGCTTGCATCAGTGTTGGTTTGGGGGGTCGTCACAGTCTACTCGTTGACGTCCGCTCTCGGCCACGCAGCGCTGAACCGCCAAGATACGGCGGGAACGCGTGCCTCCGAGGTCCAGACTTACAAGGATCTGCGAGCTGATCTGGAGCGGGCGAAAAGCCAGCTCGGCTGGGTTCCCCAGCACAGACCGGCCTCAACGGTTCAAAGTGAGATCGATGGCCTCAAGCTGAAACGTCAGTGGAAATGGACCAAAGGCTGTACGACTGCCAAAGGTCGAAGCAATCGCAGGTTCTGTGATAACTTCACTGGCTTGAAAGCTGAGCTCGCGTCTGCCAACGAGGCGGCGAAGCTCGAAGTCCGCATCGCCAGTACTCAGGCGAAGCTGGAAGGGCAGAACGGTGTCACGCACTCGTCTGCTGATCCCCAAGCAGCCGTCTTGGCAAATCTAGCCGGCATCTTCATGCCGGGCGTCAAGATGGAGCATATACAAACAGCGCTTGTGATTTTCATCGCGCTGCTGCTTGAAGTCGGATCCGGACTGGGCATGTACATCGCGTTCAGCCAATGGCGTCTCAAAGAGGTTCGAGTTCCCGTTGCAATCAGAAAGCCTGAAGCAGCGGCTTACCCAACCGAAACGCCAAACGTCGTCGCAACCGAACCGGTTGCAGCAGCGGTAACGGAACCGCAGATTGGTGCCAATGACAACAAATCGGTACCGCAACTTACGGCTCCCGAAACGGATGTGGAGCGCTACTACAACGAAAACGTAGAAAGTCAGGACGGCTCAAGCCTGACAGCAACTGCTCTGTATGAAGATTATTGTGCATGGTGTGATGAACAAGAGAAGGAACCACTCGCACTACCAACATTCGGTCGTGAGTTTGGTGATCTAGGCGTACAGAAAGCAAAAATCGCAGGCCGCGTGCGGTACATCGGTATCGCGCTACGAACTGGGACTGGTTCAACGGAGGATAAGAATGCGCCGGTTCCAATCGTAAGGGCCGCCTGAAATTAGGCATTCAAAGGGTCGCTTCGGCGGCCCTTTGTTTTTGGATGCGGTCTTTTGAGACCATGTGAGGCAGCCTTGGCTGTCTTTTTTTGTTGCCGGTCCGCTTCGTGCAGGCATAGTCAAAAACAACCAAGTACAAACGCCAGGGACGGTGTCATGATTGCCGAACGAGCAGAACAATTCTTCATCAATGGCACGTGGGTCGATGCCGGGACGCGTGCCAAGCTGGACGTGATTAACCCGGCGAATGAGCAGGCCATCTGCCAGGTCGCCTTGGGGACCGAGGCCGACGTTGATCAGGCGGTTGCGGCCGCGCGCGCGGCATTCCCATCTTTTGCGCAGACGACGCCGCAGCAGCGCATCGCACTTCTCAATGATGTCGTAAGTGCCTACAAAGCGCGGTTCACCGAGATGGGTGAGACAATCTCATTGGAAATGGGGGCGCCGGTCAGTTTTGCCACGCGCTTCCAGGCAGGCGCCGGAATGGGACATTATCGGGCTGCCGCCAAAGTCCTCGAGACGTTTCACTTTCACGAAGATCGCGGGTCGACGGCCATTGTGCGCGAACCCATTGGCGTTGTCGGCATGATCACGCCCTGGAATTGGCCGTCGAACCAGATGTCCTGCAAGATCGCGGCGGCGCTCGCCGCTGGCTGCACCATGGTTCTCAAACCATCAGAAGTTGCGCCACTGTCGGCGCTCCTGCTCGCCGAGATCCTGGATGAGGCCGGTGTCCCCAAGGGCGTATTCAACCTGGTGAACGGCGATGGGCCGGGTGTCGGTCAGATTATGGCGGCGCATCCCGGCATTGACGCGATATCATTTACGGGATCGACCGGGGCCGGCATCGATGTTGCGATCAAGGCGGCACCGACGGTCAAGCGGGTCGGGCAGGAACTGGGCGGCAAATCAGCGAACGTATTGCTCGATGACTGCGACTTCGAAAAGGACGTTGCCCAGGGTGTCGATCTCTGCTTCCGCAATGCCGGTCAGTCCTGCAATGCTCCAACACGCATGCTGGTCCCCCACGCCCGGATGAAAGTGGCGGCAGAAATTGCAAAGGCCAAGGCACAGACATTCAAGGTTGGCCCGCCGACCGACGCCGAGACGACAATGGGACCGGTTGTCTCTAAACGGCAATGGGACAAGATCCAGGGCTATATCGCGAAAGGCGTGAGTGAAGGCGCGACGCTCGTCACGGGGGGTGAAGGCCGCCCGGAAGGGCTCGACACAGGGTACTACGTCCAACCGACCGTCTTTGCCGACGTCACCAACGATATGACGATCGCGCAGGAGGAAATCTTCGGTCCTGTGCTGGCGATCATCGGTTACGACGACGAGGCCGATGCTGTCCGGATCGCCAACGATTCACCGTTTGGATTGGCGGCCTACGTATCGTCTGGAGAAGTTGAACGCGCGCGCAGAGTGGCGCGGGGTCTCAATGCCGGCATGGTGCACATAAATATGGCCGTTGCCGATCCGTTTGCGCCATTCGGTGGCACCAAACAATCAGGCAACGGACGGGAATGGGGTGAAGCCGGCATCGAGGAGTATCTCGAAGTGAAATCCGTAATGGGCTGGAGCGCCGCCTGACCGCACTCTACCGTCACGGATCTCTACCGGCTCTCAAAAGCAAGGCGCCTCACGCCTTGCCGGCGATCTTGAGCGCGAACGCATATTCCAGCGCGACTTCGCGCAAGGCCTCGAACCGGCCAGAGGCGCCGCCATGCCCCGCATCCATGTTCGTCTTTAGGAGCACGAGGCGCTCACTCGTGTTGAATTCACGGAGCTTGGCGACCCATTTCGCCGGCTCCCAGTAGGTGACGCGCGGATC
>JBPCWB010000321.1:0-3153 GCA_051009955.1 Hyphomicrobiaceae bacterium
ACAAGGACAGCGTTGCCGTGCTTGCCCCCAAGGCTTGTGTCTAGTCACATTTCGCGCGGCTTGAGGCGAATTCACCGGCGTTGAAAAATGTCCTGGCGGCGCTTGACGGTTTGACCTCACCGGCGCACATACAGGCCATGTCATATCGCGCACTCGATCCTGACAAAATTGTCGGTACGCTGGATAGACTTCATCTCCGGATAACCGAGCGATTCCCGCAGGCAGGGCTTGCAAAGGTCTGTAAGGAGCTGGCGGAGGTTGCACGTGAAACCCGCGATCGTGCCCGAGATATTTCACGCCCCAATCAAATGCTGCGCGTCAGCATTGCGCTTGTTCTGATCGCCGGTCTGGCGGTGATTGCCTATGTCGCCAGCATCATCGATTACAAGCACGGCACGGACAATTTGTTCGGCGTTCTGCAAGGCATCGAAGCGCTCATCAATACGATTGTCCTGATGGGCGCGGCCATTTTCTTCCTCTCAACGCTGGAATCGCGCTGGAAACGTCATCAGGCAATCGAGCACCTGCACGAGTTGCGTATGATCGTCCACGTCATCGACATGCACCAGTTGACGAAGGACCCGAGCACGACTCTGCACGGATCGACACGCACGCGGTCGTCCCCGAAACGGCTCATGACGTCGTTCGAGTTGGTTCGTTATCTGGATTATTGCTCGGAAATGTACTCCCTGACAGCGAAAGTCGCGACGCTCTACGCGCAGAGTTCACGCGACAGTCTCGTCATTAGTACCGTGACGGAGATCGAACAAATCTCCGCCAACCTCGGTGCCAAAGTTTGGCAAAAGATCGATATGATCAAGGACGACGAAGATATGGGTGGCACACCCTCGCGGCCCGAGCCGACGTCTCCCATGACACCTCAGCCGGCCAATGAAGCCTAGTGCCGGCCCGCTCCACATTAGGTAACGCCGGAATGTCCCATGGATGCACATGATCCCGTCGCGATTGCGAGAGCACTGATCCGGTGCCCATCAGTGACGCCGCATGATGGCGGCGCCCTGCTTCTACTTGAAAATATTCTTGAACCCTATGGGTTCGAAAAGCACCGCATGACATTCACGGAACCGGGGACACCTGACGTCGACAATCTCTACGCGCGGTTCGGTCGGCAAGGCCCCAATCTTTCTTTTGCAGGCCATACGGACGTGGTGCCGCCGGGCAAGGACAGTGACTGGTCCCACCCGCCTTTCGCAGCCGAAATCCAGGATGGATTCCTGTATGGGCGCGGCGCCGTTGACATGAAGGGCTCGATCGCCTGCTTTGCCGCTGCAGCGATCCGCACAGTTACGATCAAAGGCGGACTGCGCGGCTCTCTGTCATTTCTGATCACCGGCGACGAGGAAGGACCGTCGATCAACGGCACCGTGAAAGTTCTGGGTTGGCTGCATGATCGTGACGAGCGGCTCGACGCCTGCATCGTCGGGGAACCGACTTGTCCGGAACAGCTTGGTGACATGATCAAAATTGGTCGACGCGGCAGCCTGACCGCGCAACTGACCGTACATGGCAAGCAGGGCCACGCCGCCTATCCGCATAAGGCGGACAATCCGGTGCCCAAGCTGGCTCGCATTCTTGAACGGCTGTCGACGGCAACGCTGGACGATGGCAGCGACGACTTCCAACCCTCCAGCCTCCAGGTCACAATTGTCTCGGTTCCCAATACGGCGTCGAATGTCATTCCCGAAGAAGCGCACGCAACGTTCAATGTGCGCTACAATGATCACTGGTCGCGTGCCAAAATCGAGAGTTGGCTTCGCCAGAAGTGTGCCGAGGAATCTGAGGCGGCCGGGGCCCGCATTTCGGTTTCGTTCCATGGCACGGGAGACGTCTTCCTCACCCGACCGGGGCCGCTGGTCGAGGCCATGACGACAGCCGTTCGTGACGTCACAGGTCAGGTTCCCGAACTGAGCACGAGCGGTGGCACGTCCGACGCCCGGTTCATCCAGGCGCACTGCCCAGTCATCGAGTTCGGCCTTGTCAACCAGACCATCCACCAAATCGATGAGCGGGTGGCGGTCGATGATTTACACCGCTTGACGGCCATCTACGAACGTTTGATCGAGGTCTATTTCGCGTGAACCTCTTGCCAGTCGCGAGCGTCGCCGGACTCACGATCGCCTCGGCTCTATGTTCCGTCGCCGAAGCGCGAGACCTGCCGGATCTCGTCATCACCAAAGCGGAACTGAAGGCAACCGGAAAATGCGGCGGAGAACAGGCGCTGATCGTCGGTAAGGTTGCCGTCAAAAACGTGGGCATCGGACGCGGGCAGATTTTTACTACAAAAGTCATGCTCAGGTCGGGTATTCGCGGCCGGCCAGAAATCATTGGAGCTGATCGCTTCGTCAACTCATTGCGTCCCGGCGACGAAGTCTTTGTAACTGTGCATCTGCGCAGCCGTAATGCAGGCCGCGTTAGCGACCTCGCTGGCTCGCGGGAGGTTCAATTGACCGTCGATCCCGTTGACGTTTTCCGCGAGTCTAACGAGCGCAACAATACAGCGCGTGCGACCGTGGTTATCAATTGCCCCTGACCGTGTGCGGCTGAGGCGGACATGTCAGCGGAAATGCTTTGACAGCTTGAGACCTTGCGCCTGGTAGTGGCTGCCAAGACCGGTGCCGTAGAGCATCTCGGGATATTCACTCATGCGCTCGTAAATCAAGCGGCCGACGATCTGGCCGTCCTCGAGGATGAACGGAACCTTGTGGCTGCGCACCTCCAGGACCACGCGGGCGCCGGACCCACCGGCTGCGGCGTGGCCAAATCCCGGGTCCATGAAACCGGCGTAGTGCACGCGAAATTCACCGACCAGTGGATTGAACGGCACCATTTCGGCGGCGTGCGTTGGCGGCACGTGCACGGCTTCCTTGGACGCGAGGATATAGAACTGGTCCGGATCGAGCACGAATTGCGACTGCGCCCGGGCGGTGATCGGTTCCCAGTAATCGGCAATGGCACAGGACGCCGGCCGGTCAACATCGACTACGCCGGTATTGCGCTTGGCCCGATAGCCGACCAACCCATCCGATCCGCCCATTTGGTCGCCGGAGAGATCAACCGAAAGCGCGATGCCATTCTGAATGTCAGCCGCGGAACCACCGGCAATGAGCGTATGGTTTCGGTGCAGCTCCCGCA
>JBPCWB010000322.1:0-4195 GCA_051009955.1 Hyphomicrobiaceae bacterium
CGCATGATCCAGCCCGGTCGCAGGCCAAGTGATCGCGCCGCTTCGATCTGTCCCGTCGGGACGGATTGAATGCCGGCGCGAACGATTTCCGCGATGAAGGCGGCGGTGTAGACCGTGATGCCAATGAGAAGGCCAACGAATTCGGGTGTCAGGGAGGAGCCGCCGACGAAGTTGAAACCCCGAAACACCGGCATGTCCCAGACCAGCGGTGCGCCGCCGACGAGCCAGGTGACAAGCGGCAGGCCGACCAGCAGGCCAAGCACCGGCCACAAGACCGGAACGAAGCGGCCGGTATTTTCGCGCCGGCGTCGTGCCCAATGGGCGAAGGCGAATGACGCGATAACGGCGACGATGAATGCAAACCCGACCCACGTGTAGAGTGGGTGCTCCACGGGCGCCGCGAAAATCAGTCCACGATTGTTGAGATACAAACCCTCAAACGGCGTCCAAGATTGCCGCGGGCCAGGTAGGTTTCTCAGGAAGGCCGCCCAGAAAATGACATGCAGCACGACCGGGACGTTTCGAACGACTTCGACGTACGCGGACGAAAACTTGGCCGCGAACCAGTTGGATGATACGCGTGCGATACCAAGAGCAACGCCCAAAAATGTTGCCAGCACGATGCCCCATGCGGCAACGTTCAAAGTATTCAGGATGCCGACCCAGAGTGCCCGGGCATACGTATCCGCCGAGTCGTAAGCGACGACCGACTCGCCGATGTCAAAGCCGGATTTCTCTTCCAGGAATTCAAACCCGGTTGCGATGCCCTGGGTCGCCAGATTCTCGCTGACATTGGCGTACAGGAAATAGCCGAAGAGAATGACACCGAAGGCCAGAATGGCCTGGTATGCGATGCCTCGCGCAGCGTTGGAATAGAGCAAGTCCCGAAAGCTCATTTCTGGTTTGGGAAGCTCCGTTTCGACTGTACTTTGCTCGGCCATGTTGTTGTGGAGTTCGCCTTACGGGTTGGTGAACTTGATGCGCTTCTGTTGAGTATCGAACCAGACGGAACGTTCTGTTCCGGCTGGTTCGTTGGTCTCAGTGTGCTCTTACTTGATCGGGAAACCGTAGATCAGGCCGCCGTCTGTCCAAAGCTTGTTGACGCCCCGCGGCAGGTTCAAAGGTGAGCCTTTGCCAAAGTTGCGATCGTAGATTTCCTCGTAGTTGCCCACCTGCTTGATCACTCGGTAGGCCCATTCGCTGTCGAGACCGAGCTTTGCCCCGACCTTGCTGTCCTTGGCAATGAGTCGCTGGATATCCGGGTTTTTCGAGGAACGCATCTCGTCGACGTTCTTCTGCGTCAAACCAAGCTCTTCAGCGTTGAACGTTGTGTAGGTGACCCATTTGATGATGTCATACCACTGGTCGTCGCCTTGGCGGACGCCGATGGCCAGCGGTTCCTTCGAGAAGACGCCGTCGAGAATGTGGTGTTCTTTGGGATCCTTCGCATCGAACTGGCGGTGACCCGGCAGTCCCGCCTGATCCATCGACATGACATCGCAACGACCCGAGAAGTAGGCTCCGACCATCGCCTTCTGATTTTCAATAACAACCGGCTTGTAAGTCAGTCCCTTCGACTTGAAGAGCGCCGCAATGTTCTTTTCGGTTGTCGATCCCGGCAGTACACAAACCGTGGCGCCATTGAGATCTTCGACCTTCTTGGCATTGGTTTCGGTGCGAACCATGAAACCGGTACCCGTATAGAAGGTTGGCGGACCGAAGTTCAGCCCAAGCGATGCATCACGGGTCAAGGTGACCGTGGTCGTTCGCGAGAGCATGTCGATCTCGCCCGACTGAAGCGCTGGAAAGCGCTGCACGCTGCTCATCGGCAGGTACTTGACCTTCTCCGAGTCGCCGAGAACGGCTGCAGCAACGGCGCGACAAAAATCAACATCGAGTCCCTTGTACTTGCCTTTGCTATCAGCGATCGCAAATCCGTAACGGCCCTGGTGCACGCCACAAAGGACTTCTCCGCGCGACTTGACTTTTGCGAGCGTCGGTCCGTCGGCAGCAACGGCCGACCCGGCTTGGCCTGCCATCGCCAACGCGGCGGCGACCATCGCCAGCCCGTGAATTTCTGTTCGTCGCATAACCCTATTCCTCCAGGTTTCCAGTGGACACATTGCTCATGATGCACCTTGGTGTTCAACAAATCGCGCGGGCGCGTCGGGTAAGCCCAGTTCTTGAAGGATCCGCTTTTTGGACTCGTAGCTGCAGCGCAGATGATCCGACATTTGCCGGCGGGCGCGTTGTGCGTCGCCGCTTTCAATGGCCGACAAGATCCCCAGGTGCTGATCGATACCGTCAATGATCCATTTTGGATCGTAGTAACGGCCCAACCGAATGGTTGCCTTGAACCGGATACGGATTGGCATATAGAGTTCGAACAGGATTTGATTTCCGGCACTGCGGCAAACCTCAACGTGGAAATCGGCACCAATTTCGTAGGTCTCTGCGATCTCGCCGTCGTTTTGCGCCGATCGCGACTTTTCCAGTTTTGATTTGAATGCACGGAGTTGTTCGGATGCTCCGCGCCTTGCCGCGAGTTCCGCGGCCTGACACTCCAACGCCTGGCGGACTTCGAACAGCTCTCGCAATTGGTCGTCGCTAATTCGCCGGACGAAGGTGCCGCGCGCTGGGATGATTTCGAGCAGACCATCCTGCGCCAGCGCCCGCATCGCTTCCCTGACGGGGGTCCGCCCAATGCCCAGTTCTGAAGAAATCTGCCGCTCGGAGATTGGGCGTTCCGTCGGCAGGCGGCCGGCTAAAATCAGATCGAGAAGTTGATCGTAAGCGCTGTCTCGCTGAAATGTTACGCTGACTGGCATACCGGTATGCCAGCAATATGCTCACAACTTGTCAAGCCGATTCAGCGATCCGCACTTACGGCAAGGTCGAGAAATGGCCGGAAGCCATGCGTAGGTTTGCGACTGAGAACCGGCTGCGAAATGCATTTAGGTCGTATGTGTCTGCGCGGGAGTATGCGATTTCCGTTTTTGCTTCCGCGATTTTGCAACCGGCTTTGCAGGCTTGGATTTTACCTTCGTCGAGTTGCCGCCCGCGCGCTTTCGCGGAAGTTCCGACCCGGCTCTATCCTTTCGTATGGATGAACTGCGCGGCTTCTTGGAAACGGAACCCTTGCGATTTCCAGGCGGTCCAAGATCCGGAGCGG
This sequence comes from Hyphomicrobiaceae bacterium, assembly GCA_051009955.1. Classification (GTDB taxonomy): domain Bacteria; phylum Pseudomonadota; class Alphaproteobacteria; order Rhizobiales; family Hyphomicrobiaceae; genus Tectiglobus. The sequence goes on from JBPCWB010000322.1 coordinate 3,173, forward strand.
CGTCAAGACGTTTCACGCGGATGTTTTTCTGTAGCGTCTTGTTCGGTCCAATGCTGGCCGTGAAACGGTCGACGCTATTCGCGTCGATCTCAACGAATGTGTGGTCCTGCTGGACCCTGATGGCCCCGATCTCGGGCTTGCTGAGGTCCCCGCCGCTGCACAGAACCGGCAACAGCCATCCAGGCACGGCATTTTGTCTGCGGCCAACAGAAAGCGAGAACCAAACACTTTCTGCAAAATCCTCCCGCAGTTGTCGTTGGCGTGTCTCCGGTCTCGCTTCGTCCTGCAACTCTTCCGGGGCTGACTGGCCTTGACGTACGAGACGGATAAAGGCGTTCGCCACCTGCTCGGCCCCGTACTCTGAAAGAAGCTTCTGGGCCAGTTCGGATTCGCCATCCTGATCGGTGTCGGTCAATGCCGCATGCGCGAGTAGCCGCTCATCATCGCGTCGCGTGACATCGTCTGCGGAGGGCGGGCGGTCCCAAGTTGCGTTGATCTTGGCACCGGCGAGGAGCCGCTCAGCGCTGCGGCGCTTGTTGTGCGGCACGATCAATGTGCTGACGCCTTTTCGCCCTGCCCGGCCAGTGCGTCCGCTGCGGTGGAGAAGCGTCTCGCCGTTCGTTGGCAAATCCGCATGGATGACCAACTCAAGGTTCGGCAGATCGATCCCGCGCGCTGCGACATCGGTTGCGATGCAAACCCGTGCGCGACCATCGCGCATCGCCTGCAATGCATGGGAGCGCTCGTTTTGTGTGAGCTCGCCTGAGAGCGCCACAACGGAGAATCCTCGATTCTTGAAGCGCGCTGTAATGTGATTGACGGTTGCACGGGTTGCGCAAAAGATCAGCGCATTCCGGGCTTCGTAAAAGCGCAGTACATTCACGATGGCGTTTTCGCGATCGTTTGCTGCGACCGTTAGCGCTCGGTATTCGATATCGCTGTGTTGCTGTTTCTCTTCCGTCGTGGAAATGCGTACCGAGTCGCGCTGATATTTCCGGGCAAGGTTGGCAATGCTGCGTGGCA
>JBPCWB010000323.1:0-17017 GCA_051009955.1 Hyphomicrobiaceae bacterium
CGACCAACCGCATCGGCATGACCCTCAATGACAACTCGCAGACGGCCACAGGCGCGCACGCCCGCCGCCAGCGCGTCAAGGGTAAGGACCGCATCGGCTAGGATCTCGGTGCTGTCGAAGGCAAACAGCACCGATCCGGCGTCCGCCGTCTCCACCAACCTTTTCTCGCAGGCAGCGATCTGGCGGTCTCGCTCGGTCGGTTGTGCTGGCGCCGGTACCCTGGCCGTCCTTGTCGAAGCAACGGAAGCATCCGGCGGGGCAGAGGGGGCAGGTGCGGCCGGCGGCTTGGGTTTGGCGACCCGCAGCGGCGCGGCTGACCGCGTAGGCGCTGTCTTTGTCGTGGCTGCGACCGTGGGCGCAGACGGTATTGCCGGGACCGACTGCTCTGGTGAGGTTGGTTTGGCCGAGGGTGCCGGCTTTGTCGTTTGGGCTGGGGCAGTCGCGGTCAACGGGCTGGCTGATGGCACAGGTTTGGTTGAAGGCACTGATTTGGTCGAAGGCACAGGATTGGTCGATGGCACCGGTTTGGTCAATGGCACCGGGTTGGCCGACGGCACGGTCGCCGCCGATTGCGTCGGCACGGTCGTGGGTCCGGTCCTTTGATTCGGTGCAACCGGCGATCCGCTGCGTCTTGGCGGCTGTGGAGCCGCTTTCTTTGCCGGATTTGCGGGTAACGGCACGGTTATTGTTTCTCGTCGTGGCAGCCGCGGGCTGATGGCAGCAACGTTCGGCCGTGCTTCTGATTGATCATTGCGACGCGCCTCACTCACGCGGCGGGCCCTTTCAGCAGCCTGTGCACGTTCACGCGCTTCGCGCTCGCGGCGCTGCTCGGCCGCCAGAGTTTTGAGGAAACTGGCCTCCTCGGCGGCCAGCCGCATTTCTTCGCGCTCACGCAACTCCGCCAAGCGTCGCTCTTCCTGTTCTCGACGGCGGCGGTCGGCTTCACGCTCAGCTTTGAGTTGCGCCATGAAACTCTGTTTTTCAGCAGCGATGCGCTGCTGCTCAGCGAGGGCGGCGGCGCGTTGGCGGGCGGCCAACTCGGCCCGTCTTTGCTCGGCCCGACGGCGCTGTTCCTCGTTGACGGCCTTGAGGAGCGTCAGAAAGCTGTCCTCTTCGGCAGCGATGCGCTGGTTGTTTGCAATCACCGCGGCGCGACGGCGCGCCTCACGTTCGGCCCGTTTGCGCCGTTCAACTAGCTTCTTAACGATAATCTTCTCGCGTTGAATGGCGCTCTTTCTGACGTTGACGCGTGCCACGACGCTCAGTTCGCCGATGCAGTCCACCATAATGCGCCAACTGGGTTCCAGTGGTGCCTGAAACTCATTCAGACAGCCGCGCCGAATTCTGTCGGGCACGGTCGGCCAAGCCTCGCGCACGCGGGCCCGGGCGCGACGTTCGAACAACTGGCACTGTCCCGGTGCGCTGTCGCGTTGGCAGATTTGTTTGGTTGACCAATCGGGAATTGGCTGCGCCCGCGCCACGTGCGGCAGGGTCATGATCACAAATGCAAATACTAGTACTTGGAACATCATGCTCCAGACCCGATCCCAGCCATCTCTCAAAGCTCCGGTAGCGCCTGCTGGCTGCCCGGCTCGCAGACTATCTCCATAACGCTCTTATACTGCGGCAGGAAGTCCAAGCAATTCAATGCCCTGAAAGCGCATGTCGATCAAAGATCGGGGATCAGGGCCAGGGCGCCACATCAGCACAGGCCACGTCGGGTGAACTTTGCCGATGCCTGCGACGCGAGCCTCGTTCAAGCTGCATCCGTGAGAGCGTCGTCAAACCGAGCTCGGTCGCAGCATCAACCGGGCACAACGCGGACCTTCTTGTCGAACTCGATGCTGCTGGGCGTCAGCTGGCATCGGTACGCCAGCGCCTCGACGCCAGCTGCAACTGCGGCATCGAACGCCTCGCCGTACTTGGGATCAATGTCGCGTGCCAGATCAATCCGGGTCGCATCACCGCGTTGGATCAAAAAGACCATCAGTGCACGGTGACCTTGGCGGACCATTTCGGATAACTCACGCAGATGTTTGGCACCGCGCTCCGTTACAGAATCCGGAAACTCGGCGAGACCCGGCCGCCGCATCAGGTGCACGTTTTTGATTTCGACGTAACACTGACCTTTTTTGGGATCTTCAAGAAAGATGTCGATGCGGCTGTTTTCGTTACCGTACTTCACTTCCCGGCGCAGGTTGGCGTAGCCCTTGGCGGGCGCCATCTTTCCGGCCGCGATGGCCTCTGAGACGATCCTGTTTGGATGGTTGGTATTGATGCCAACGATCGTCGCGCCCTTACCGAGATCGTGCTCCACCATTTCCCAGGTGTGGCGGTACTTCCTGGTCGGGCTGTCGCTGGTGGACAGCCAAACGGTCGAACCGGGTTCGGTCAGGCCCTTCATCGAGCCAGTGTTTGGGCAGGTTGCCGTTACGGTATCGCCCGTGTCCAACGCGACATCGGCCAAAAAACGCTTATAACGCTTGATCAAGCGCCCGCGCGCGAGTGGTGTTTCGAATTGCATTCGCGCACGCTAGTGTCGTTCTGGTTGGGCTGACAAGTGCGCACGCCGCTAAATCACAAGCAAATTTGCGGAGGAGATGATCAATGGCTGATAACGACGAGAACACAGAGATCGTGACGGCTGCCTTGATGGTCATTGGCGACGAAATCCTGTCCGGCAGAACCAAGGACAAGAACATTGGCTATATCGCCGACCACTGCACCGAAATCGGCATTCAGTTGAAGGAGGTCCGCATCGTCGCCGACGAGGAAGACGAGATTGTCAATGCCGTCAACACTTTGCGCAAAAAATACACCTACGTCTTTACGACTGGCGGGATTGGGCCGACGCATGATGACATCACCGCCGACTGCATTGCCAAGGCATTTGGCGTTGGCATCGACATCGACCAGCGCGCGCTGGACTTGTTGCTGCCCTATTACAAGAAGCGCGGATCCGAGGTGACGCCGGGCCGGCTGAGAATGGCCCGCATTCCCGATGGTGCGGATCTCATCGAGAATTCGATCTCGGTGGCACCAGGCTTCATGCTGGACAACGTTATTACGATGGCCGGCATCCCGAACATCATGCAGGTCATGCTGGATGCCGTGACGCCGCGGCTGAGAAAGGGCCGGATGATGCACTCCGAGGCGATTGATCTCAACCACCCTGAAGGCAGTGTCGCCGAATTGCTGGGCCGACACCAGGAAGCGTATCCGGACGTATCGATGGGGAGTTATCCAACATTGCGAGATAATCGCCCGTGTACGCAGCTGGTGCTGCGGTCAATCGACGCCAACCGCCTGCAGACAGCAACAACTGAACTAAAAAAACACCTTGCGAGTCAGTCGCTTATCTAATCTCCAGCAATTCGGTCACTGAGGCCACCTGACGCAGAGCCGTTAACCATACGGCCCTGAAGCGCCTTGTTTCGGCATTTATGCCCGTGCCTTCGTCCGCTTCGGGCGACATACAACTTTAGGTTTTGACGCTCGGGACGGGTAGCACGGGGCACAGGTGACATGAAGCGAATTTCCACTGCGGGTGGACCGCCGGTGCGGCGTTGCGCGCGCGGCAGCCGGCGAACGATCAAAGGAACGCTGGCGGGGCTTTGGCTGGTAGCATTGTTCTCCGGAGCAGCTAACCTGCTGGCAATCGATGGTTCCGCGACGGCCAAGACACCGGGCAAGACATACTGCTTTCATCGGACCTGCCATCGCGTGAAGACAATATCCGAAACGCGGCGCGATGTCGGACGACGGCAGCATGTGATCGCCTCGTTCTATGACGACTGTCGACGCGACCGATATAATCCCTGCGGTCTGACCTCGTCCGGTGAGCGCTACCGCGCCCATGCGCCGGACAACGCGGCCAGTCCGATCTACCCGGACGGAACAAAACTGCTCGTCTGGAATCCGCTCAACGGCAAGACGCTGATCGTTCGCATTAACAACGCAGGCCCGTATTGGCGCAAGCGCACACTGGACCTGTCGCGGGCGGCAGCGCAGAAACTAGGGTTCTACCATCGCGGCATCGCGCGCCTGCAAGTCAAAGTGCTGGCCGCGCCGAAACGGAGAGAAGCCCGCTATCGCCGCAATCGGCGATATGCACCGGTTCCCGGTTACATCGGGCGGCATGCCACGATCGATGGCGCAACCCGCGTCGCCAGTTTGATGATCGATACGCCGGATGTTCCGCGACGAGTATTTGCAGCCCTGGAGCCGGGACCCCAAACTCTGCGTGAGGCGCTGGCGCGTTCGCCGTTGGCTTGGCTCGACCGCAGCGAAATGCGCCGCGTCGAGCGCCGGCTCCGCCGGGCGGCCCGACACACGAGGGGCAGGTCAGTTGCTGCCTCACGTAATGAGGCAACGCCGCCACCACCGGTCGCCAAGTCCGGTCTGCGCCCCGCATCCCAAGAGCGTATCGTGGTGGCCTTCGACGCGGCCGCCATGATCCTGGACTATGCGCCAAGTCCTTTAAGCAAGACGCGGTCGCGCAAAACGCGATTACGCAAGAAGCTGCGTCTCGCGAAGCTGTCGAAGAGGCAAAAATCAAGCCGGCGCAAGCGCGTGCGCCGCCCGTTGGGGAGAAAGCAGCGGCGCCTCACGAAGCCACGGCGAAAGGACCTTCGGACAGCAAAGCTGCGCTCCAAGACGCCGAGGTCGTTGCGCCCGAGTGCAAAAGCGCGCCGGGGAGAAGCGCCGCGCAATCGCACCCTGCGAACCACGCGGCCCAAGAACGTGCAGGCGAGCAATCGGCAAAAGCATGGTCACAGCTCTCGCGTAACCGGCCGGCGCGCCAGCAAGACGCCGGCGTCGCTCAAGACGTTATCATCCCGCAGGGCAACATCGTCCCGCAAGGCAGCGTCGTCCCACCACGCCACCAGCTCACAAGAACGTCGGACCCGTCGCAACGCAGCCCGTCAGCAGAAGACCGGCGTTGGGTCAGGCCAGCGGAAATCCGCCAAGAAGGTTCGAACCCTACGAAAGCGGCGACCTGGCGGGCGCAAGCCAACCACGGCGGTCACGGCAAAGAGGTCCACAAAAAAGACCGGTCAATCGGCCCGTCGGACGACAACCAAAGTGCCGGCAAAACGCGCAATCGGCGCCCGGCGTTCGCTGCGGCCGAAGCTTAAGTCGCGAGGAAAGCGGCGTCCTGCTCCGCGCGTAGTGCGCACAGGCCGGCGGACGGCGGTGACGCGAGGCACCCGCGGGTAACAAAGTCACCGGCCTTGACGGACCGCGTCAACGTTCCTCCCACTGCCATATAGTAAGGCAGACGAGAGGTGTCGCTAACCGGCTGCGCCGGCATCAACAGCGGTTCGAGATCCGGGACGGCGTGCCGGCTGCCGACGATACCAAGCGAGCGCCCTGCCGGCAGATCGACCAAAGCGCGGGCCGTGAGATCGACGACCGGCCGGTAGGAGCGATCGACACTGGCATTGCCAAGACGGCTTGCCGCCATGATCGACAGGGGCGCTTCAACGCCGAGCAAGTGCGACGGGTTATAGATGAGGCCATAACGGCCGTCGTCCGATGTTGGGATGCCCTTGCCGCGAAACAAGGCCCCGGATACCCGGTCAGACCATTGCACCACGACAAAGACGCCGCCGGCAAAACTCGCCTCATCGGGTCGACGAAGGCAATTGAATACATCAAGCCGGCCCGGATGTTCGAGAAGGCCACCGTCGGATTTGGGGCAGTAGACTTGGGGAAGTTCCGAGGTCCGGGCCAGCGGCGCGTGAAAATCCGGACGGTCGGGCTGAAGGCCCGTTGCATTCGCCACAAGCAGCATCTCGCAATAGTCTGGAACAGTCCGCTGCGGCAACGCCGCCAAGGCCTCGGAGCGTTGGGCCAATGTTGCTTGGATATCGTCGCCCAGCGACCACAGATCGTCCAACTGCGGTGATGGAGTCTGCTGCTGCGTCCACGTTGTCGTCTGCGATGCGCGATCGTAGACATAATCGTACTCGCTCGATTTGCCGGCACAGATAATCGGCAGGCCGAGCACGCGGGCACGGCTCATCAGGCTGATCAACAATGCCGGCTGGTCGCCTTCCACCAACGTGTAACCAACGCCGGCTTTGCGGGCCTTGTGGGCGAGGATCGGACCGACCACGCATTCCGCTTCTTTCGAAACCATGGTGACGCCGATGCCGGCATCGATGGCTTTTACGGCATGCAGAGCGCCGGCCTCCGGCGCACCGGTCGCCTCAACGATCATATCGACCGGAAGGTCAAAGACATCATTTGAGTCGGCCATGAGTGCCAGATGACCGGCCTCAATGGCGGTCACGGCCTTGCGCGTCGAGTCAGTCTCTCGAAACGCTATCCCGAGCGCTTCAAGCGCGGATCGAACGCGAGCGATATCTGGGTCGACTGCAGCGACAATATCGAGGCCGCGGATCGACCGGGACTGTGCGATCAGCGACAGGCCGAACTCGCCGACTCCAATCAAGGCAACCTGGACAGGGCTCTTTCGCGCAGGCTCAAAGAGGTGTTCAAAATGCATCACGCCATTCGCTAGCCAGTTGTAACGTGGCGCTTACATTCACCTCAATTGGCAGGATTGCAATGGCTTATTGGCCTGCCGGCACGTGCAGGGCTTGCGGGAAGGGGTTGAACCGGATGGCTTTCGCCGGGTGGTCGGCTGGTGCTTCCGGTATTTGCGGGAAGAGAGTGAAATGTTCCTCCAGCGTATCCAGAAACGTTGCGCACAGATCAAGGAGCGGCCCGAGCTCGATCTGACCTGCCAACAGGAAACTATCCCTGATTTCGATATCTCGGATAAACGACAGGCAACCGACATCATCCGAAATCAGCCCGCGCGAACTGAGATACACAATCGGATCGGCGCCCTGAACAAATTCGCGATCGACACGATCGGTCAGGTTCTCGACGGCATCAGCAACGATCGCCGTGGCGCCGACGAACAACTCTGCGAGAAGTGAATAGCGATGGTCGATCTGAGCCAGGCAGGACGCCTGTTCACGTGCTCGCAGCAGGCGCGCGATCGCTGCGTATTCCAGTGACATGATGGTGTGCACGTAATTCTGAATCGACTGTTGCGGAGCAGCGCAGGCGCCCACCGGCACGCATTGGAACGGCGGGAGTGCCTTGAGGTCCTCACCGGCCGCCAGCAGCGTATCCATGTGGTCCGCAAGGCAATAAACGCATTCAGGGGTATCTTCGCGCAGCATAGTGTTCCAGGCTCCAGGCTCACAGATCAATGCCAACGCAAAACAGATACACTCAGGCTTGTCAGTCGCAGGTTGAACGGCGGGTGCGTCTGTCCAGTCTGTCGGATGCTCGGCCCTGTTGACGGTCGGGCGAGGGCTCAGGCCGGTTTTACGTTTCCGTGTTCAGCGGATCGACTCTCACACAAACAAACATACTAAATGATTCGTATGGCAGAATTCCATTGCACCAGGTATTTAGGCCGTATGTGCAACATTCCAAATTGCCACGAGAACTCAGGATCGTGGTGGCGGCAATAGTGCAACTAACGTTCTAAGCGCCATCACCGGATCATCGCTGCGGCCGAGATAATGACCGAGATTGCATGCAAACGCGATCGTCATGCGCTCGCGATCATTCGATCTGAGCGCGATTGTTTTGAGACTGGCCAATATCGCATCATCTGGAAATTCCGGCTCGATCGCCAGGCGTTGCCTGACGATCGGAACCAGTTCCGCCAGATGCAGCACCTCAGATACCGCGTCTGAGGTTATGCGAGCTTGGCCAGTGTCGCGCGACGGGTCGGGCAGAACCCGATCCGTCACCTGCCCTTCGATGTTGTGAGTATTGCGCATCGGTTCTGGCTCCGTCTGCGATCGTCTGTCGAACCTACGAGCAACCGCTCGTGCCACCGCAGGTGTTGCATTTGAGGCAGGTTCCGTTTCGCACCAGCGTGAAGTTGCCGCATTCACCGCAAGCTTCGCCTTCGTAGCCCTGCATGCGGGCTTCGGCGACGCGGTCGACGACCGGATCACTCTTGAGAGCAAGCGCACCATCGACCGTCGGCGACGACATGCCGGCGTCGCCACCAAGCGTCGCACTCGGCTCGGCGCCCTTGAAAGCCGAGGCGACATCCTGCTGCAACTCGGCGACGACGGTGGTCTGGCTGACGCTGACGCTCTTGGCACCGGGTCCAATCCGACCGATGAGTTGACCGCGTGTGAAGCCGTGCGAGACGATCGCAGCCGGCGCGTCCGCGATGTCCTCCTCGCCCTGACCGACGGCCGTCGACGATATGTCGCCGGGATCGACGTGGGCGAGATCGTTGCGGCTCAGATAAGAGACGGCAAGCTCACGGAAGATATAGTCAAGCACCGAGGTGGCGTTCTTGATGGTTTCGTTGCCCTGGACCAACCCTGCGGGTTCGAACCGTGTGAATGTGAAGGCATCGACATATTCTTCCAACGGCACGCCGTATTGCAAACCGAGCGAGATCGCGATGGCAAAGTTGTTCATCAACGATCGGAAGGCGGCACCTTCCTTGTGCATGTCGATAAAGATCTCGCCGATCCGGCCGTCCTCGTACTCACCGGTCGTCAGATAAACCTTGTGTCCACCGACAACGGCCTTCTGCGTGTAGCCCTTCCTGCGGCCCGGCATCCGTTCGCGACCGCGTTCGATGATGCGTTCGACAATACGTTCAGCGGCAACTTCGGCGCGAACCTGCGCGGGTTTTTCGGCTGAGAGCTCGGCGATCGCCTCGTCGGCATCGTCGTCGACGTCAGACAAGACCTGCGCATTGAGTGGCTGCGAAAGCTTCGATCCGTCGCGATACAAGGCATTGGCTTTGAGCGCCTTGCGCCATGAACGGACATAGGCGTTCTTACAGTCCTCGACACAGGCGTCATTCGGCATATTGATGGTTTTTGAGATGGCGCCGGAGATGAACGGCTGGCTCGTCGCCATCATGTCGATATGACTATTGACCGAGAGGTAGCGCTTGCCCTTCCGTCCGCACGGACTAGCGCAGTCGAAAATGGGCAAATGCTCTTCCTTGAGATGGGGTGCGCCTTCCAAGGTCATCGCTCCGCAGACGTGTTCGTTGGCGGCTTCGATGTCCTGTTTCGAAAAGCCCATGTGCGAGAGCAGGTCGAACATCGGGTCGTCGATCTGCTCTTGCGACACCTGCAGATGCTCGCGCAGCAATTCCTCACCCAGTGTCCACCTGTTTAGTACGAACTTGATATCAAAGGCTGAACCGAGTGCAGCCTCGATCGTTGCCAAGGCTTCGTCAGTAAGACCTTTGGCCTTGAGCGTCGAATGGTTGACAGCCGGAGCCTGGCGCAGCGAGCCATGACCGACGGCGTAGGCCTCAATCTCCGCGATGTGGGATTCCGAATAACCAAGCTTGCGCAGCGCCTGAGGAACTGCGCGGTTGATAATCTTGAAGTAGCCACCACCGGCGAGTTTTTTGAATTTAACGAGCGCGAAGTCGGGCTCAATACCGGTGGTGTCGCAATCCATGACCAGGCCGATTGTCCCCGTCGGTGCAATCACGGTCGCCTGAGCATTGCGGAAGCCATTTTCCTGGCCCAATTCGATGGCGCGATCCCAGGCGCGGGTTGCCGCTTCCAGCAGGGGCTTGTCATTGCAGGCCGCGTGATCAAGCGGCACGGGCTTGGTCGACAGTTTTTCGTAGCCATCCTTCTGGCCGTAGGCGGCGCGCCGGTGGTTGCGGATGACGCGCAACATTTCGGAAGCGTTTTCTTCATAGCCTGGGAATGCGCCGAGTTCTGCCGCCATCTCTGCCGACGTCGCGTAGGCCGTTCCCGTCATCGTCGCCGTGATCGCGCCACAGATTGCACGACCCTCATCGGAGTCGTACGAAATTCCCGATGCCATCAGCAGTCCGCCAATGTTGGCAAACCCGAGGCCCAGCGTACGGTAGCGATAGGACAGCTCGGCAATCTCCTTGCTCGGGAACTGCGCCATCAAAACCGAGATCTCCAACACCACGGTCCACAGACGGCAGGCGTGCTCGAAGGCTTCGACGTTGAAGCTCGCATCGTCCTTCTGGAACTGCATCAGGTTGATCGATGCCAGGTTACAAGCCGTGTCATCGAGGAACATGTACTCGGAGCACGGGTTGGACGCACGAATCGGACCACTCACCGGGCAGGTGTGCCAGTCGTTGATCGTCGTATGGAACTGAATGCCGGGGTCGGCAGATGCCCATGCGGCATAGCCGATCTGATCCCACAGGTCTCGCGCGCCGACGGTATTCGTCGTTGCGCCAGTCGTGCGGGCCACGAGGTCCCAGGTGCCGTCCTTCTCGACGGCGGCAAGGAAGTCATCAGTGACACGAACGGAGTTGTTGGAGTTCTGACCAGAAACGGTGAGATAGGCTTCTGAGTCCCAGTCCGTGTCATAGGTTTGAAACTGGATGTCCGTGAAACCCTGCCGTGCGAATTGGATGATCCGCTGGATGTAATTGTCCGGCACGTGATCTCGCCGGGCTTCCTTGATGGCGCGCTTGAGAGCCGGGTTTTTCTTGGCATCGAAGCAGTCGTCGCCATCGGCTTCGCAGTTGATGCATGCCTTCATGATGGCTGACAGGCGCTTCTCGCAGATCTTGGAGCCAGTCACCAAGGCGGCGACCTTCTGCTCCTCTTTCACCTTCCAGTTGATGTATTCTTCGATGTCCGGATGGTCGACATCGACGACAACCATCTTTGCGGCGCGCCGGGTCGTCCCACCGGACTTGATGGCGCCTGCCGCCCGATCACCGATCTTGAGGAAACTCATCAGGCCGGACGAGCGCCCGCCACCGGAGAGCCGCTCATTCGCTGACCGCAATTTGGAAAAGTTCGAGCCGGTTCCGGAACCGTACTTGAACAGCCGCGCCTCACGAATCCAGAGATCCATGATACCGTTGTCATTAACGAGATCATCTTCGATGGACTGGATGAAGCAGGCGTGCGGCTGCGGGTGCTCGTAGGCGGAGGCGGACACGGTCAACTGGCCGGTCTGGTGATCGACATAGTGGTGGCCCTGGCTCGGTCCATCGATGCCGTAGGCCCAATGCAATCCCGTATTGAACCATTGCGGAGAGTTCGGCGCCGCGAACTGCATTGCCAGCATATAGCGGTGCTCGTCGAAAAAGGCCTGAGCGTCCTCTTCGCTGCTGAAGTATCCACCTTTCCAGCCCCAATAGGTCCAGGTGCCGGCCAGTCGATCGAAGACCTGGCGCGAGTCGGTCTCGCCGATGTAGCGCTGATCTTCCGGCAGATCTGCCAGTTGCGCTTCGTCGGCCACCGAGCGCCATAGCCAAGACGGGATTTGAGTTTCCTCGACCTTCTTCAATCGTGCAGGGACACCGGCCTTACGGAAATACTTTTGCGCGATGATATCGGCGGCAACCTGACTCCATTGTTCAGGAACCATCAGACCTTCAAGTTGAAACACGATCGAGCCGTCAGGGTTTTTGATCTCGCTTTTGGTTTTTCGGAATGGAATCGTCTCGTACGGTGAGTGTCCTGCGATCGTGAAGCGCCGCTTAATTTTCATTTCTGCCCCGTCGAATGGTCTTTTTCTATTTGCGCGCGAACTGCCCACTCAACGCGCGCATAACGAATGTTGGAAAACGCATTTGAACTGTGAACGCGACGCATCCTGCCGCGAGCGCAATAATCCCTCAGCCACAGAGCGATAGAGCTCTGCGTCAGCGCCATGTGCTCGCAGGAAACGTGACAAGTCTACCGATCGGCCGGATTGGCCGGGATACCAACTCTAGAAAGACTCAGAAGTCGCAAAATGTCGCCGCATTGATGCCGCGAACACCAGTCCCCTCACATTGAAGATTGCTGATTCGAGGGGTGTGATGCAAAGGTTTTGTATGTTGCAGATGCTTCACATACTACATGTTGATTTGTTGTGGGTGTCTTGTCCAAAGGACGAGAATGACGGCAGTCCCGTGACCAAGAACGCAGAATATATCAATAGCTTACGATTTTGCGCCTGATCGTGGCATGCGTCGGGACCGTACAACGATTCCACAGCGGACGGGTGTGGCTTTGCGGCCTCGCCATATGGACAGCCGCGCACTGCAGCGATAAACGATGACAGAACCAATTGGGAGCGTCTGATCAATGGGCCTGCTGAGCGAGATTTTTTCCTGGTGGGGCGGCAATACCTGGGGCACGCGATGGACGATCGCGCGGCACGGCACCTACGTGGGCAAGGACGACTTCGGAAACCGCTATTTCGAACAGACCAAGGGCGTCGGGCCGCACGGTATGCCCCGGCGCTGGGTTGTCTATGAAGACCTCTCGGAGGCCTCGCAAGTGCCGCCGGAGTGGCACGGCTGGTTGCATCACACTGCGAAGTCCCCGCCAACCGAGGAGGACTACCGGGCACAGCCGTGGGAGCAGCGTCATCGCATGAACATGACTGGAACGCCGCAGGCCTATCGCCCATCGGGTTCGATCCTGACGTCTGGAAAGCGGCCTAAGGCGACAGGTGACTATTCGGCCTGGCGCCCCGAGTAGTAGGCATCCAACATGGTCAGTTTCATGCCTGACGATTCCCGCGGTAAATCTTGCTGCGGTCAAGATTTCTTACGACAAACGTGGTAGTCGTCGGTGAACCAAGATTCGTAGGATTGTGGCATGGACAATCGAGGCATGCTGATACGCGCCGTCGCAAGTCTTGTTGCAATCGGCATGGTCGCTCTGTCGACCGTGAACGACGCCATGGCGCAGCGCCTGTCGAACCAGGTTGCAGTTTTTTCGGCTCTCGACAAGGTCACGGCTCGGATCAGCAAACTCGAGGTTCCGATTGATGAGACGGTGACTTTTGGCTCACTCAAGGTCACACCGCGCGCCTGCTATTCCCGGCCACCGGAACTGCGACCCAAAACAACCACGTTTGTCGAAGTTGACGAGGTCTTGCTGGACGGCAGCGAGAAACGCATCTTCTCAGGTTGGATGTTCGCCGAGAGCCCTGGCCTGAATGCGGTCGAGCATCCTGTATTTGACGTTTGGCTAACAGGTTGCGGCCAACCCAAACAGACGACAGCTGCAGGTCAATCGGGCACACAGTCCGCCGGACCGATCCTTGGTCCGCCGCAACGCCGCCGCCGTCGCGTGCGCCGATAAGTTCCTTAGGCCGGCGTTCCTGTCACCAGTTGCAGGATGTCGGTTGCCGTGCTGTCAATCGGCAACGCTGCAAAATCTCCCGTCGTCCCAAGTGCGTGATCAAGGGCCGCCTGGAATTCCGCGCGATCGATCTCGATAGCCCCGAATTGGCGCAGATGATCGGTCACAAATTGCGTATCCAGCATCACGAAGCCGCCCTTGATCAACCGGGCACAAAGATAGATCAAAGCAATCTTCGAGGCATCGCGTTCGCGCGAAAACATGCTTTCGCCGAAGAATGCACCGCCCAATGCGACACCGTATAGTCCGCCAATCAGAGCATTGTCGCGCGACCAGACCTCGACCGTGTGACAATGACCGAGATGGAAAAGTTCGCCATAGAGCGCCCGAATTCGCGCATTGATCCATGTTGACGTGCGACCTGGCTTTGACGCGGAACAACCGTCAATCACTGCCTCAAAATCAGTGTCAATGCGGACATCGTAAGCTTCCCTGCGGATCGTGCGCGCCAATCGCTTTGGAACGATGATGTCTTGCAGCGGTAGAAGTCCGCGCGCCTGCGGTTCGATCCAGAACAACTGCGGATCGTCTGCGCTTTCTGCCATGGGAAAGATCCCACAGGAATAGGCCTTGAGCAAAACCTCAGGCGTAATTTCCAACAGCGAGTTGTCGTGAGAGGTCATAGGTGTACTCGGTTTACTTTCCCGTCCAGCCAGCACAGCTGATCGACAGCTGCGCGATGCTGGTCGCCTCGCTGGAGCTCTGCATCCTGCCGGTCCGAGCAATCGATCGATGCGGCAAACAGCTCGCAGACATATCGTCTCTCATCCTGGCCAGCTAGTCCTGCGAGGCCAGATAATTCTCCATCCAGTGGATATCGTAAAGTCCATTGGCAATATCAGGGTGCTGCAAAAGGTCGGCAAACAATGGAATGGTCGTTTCAATGCCGTCAATGACAAACTCTGATAGGCAACGGCGCAGGCGCATGAGGCACTCATTGCGCGTCTGCCCATGCACGATGAGTTTACCAATGAGGCTGTCGTAGTAGGGCGGGATTGCATAGCCTTGGTAGACGCCTGAATCAACGCGAACGCCTAGTCCACCCGGCGGGTGCCAATAAGTGATGCGACCAGGTGACGGACGAAATGTTCTTGGATTCTCAGCATTGATCCGACATTCGATGGCGTGTCCGGAAAAACTGACCTCGCTTTGGGACAGGCTCAACGGAGCGCCGGACGCGATGCGAAGTTGCTCGATGACCAGGTCGACACCTGTGATCATTTCTGTGATCGGGTGCTCGACCTGCAGGCGCGTGTTCATCTCGATGAAATGGAACTCACCGTTCTCGTAAAGAAATTCTACGGTCCCGGCGCCACGATACTTCAACTCCTGCATGGCCGACGCAACGGTCTGGCCGATTTTCGCCCGCGCTTCTTCGTTCAGTGCCGGTGAGCGGGCCTCTTCAAGCACTTTCTGGTGCCGTCGCTGCAACGAGCAATCACGTTCGCCGAGATGGATCGCGTTGCCGCGCCCGTCGCCGAAAACCTGGACTTCAATGTGCCTTGGTCGTCCCAGGTACTTTTCCAAGTAGACACTATCGTCACCGAAGGCTGCTTTGGCTTCTGCGCGCGCGGTTGCGATGGCAACGCCGAGTTCATCCGCGCGGCGGGCAACCTTCATGCCCCGTCCGCCGCCGCCCGAAGCCGCCTTGACAAGCACCGGAAAGCCCATTCCGGCGGCAACGGCCAGGCCCTGCTCTTCGGTTTCGACGGCGCCATCCGAACCCGGAACAACCGGAATCCCAAGCCTTTTGACCGTGTCCTTGGCGGCGATCTTGTCTCCCATTGTACGAATGTGGTCGGACGTCGGTCCGATGAACGTTATCTGGTGATCTTCGAGGATTTCAGCAAAGCGGGCGTTCTCCGACAAAAAACCGTAGCCGGGATGAACTGCGTCAGCGCCAGTGATCTCACAGGCGGCCAACAGGCTGGGAATATTAAGGTAGCTGTCCACTGCCGGCGGCGGGCCGATGCAGACGCTTTCGTCCGCCAGGCGCACATGCATGGCATCGGCATCGGCAGTCGAATGAACGGCCACCGTCGCAATGCCCAGCTCCTTGCACGCCCGCTGAATGCGAAGGGCAATTTCACCGCGATTAGCAATCAGAACCTTGTCAAACATATGCAGCGGATCTCAGGCCCGGAGGCAAACGAGGTGGACTTATTCGATGATGATCAGCGGTTCGCCGAACTCGACAGGCTGGCCGTTCTCAACGAGCACCTGCTTCACGGTACCGGACTTTGGCGCCGGAATATGGTTCATCGTTTTCATCGCCTCGATAATCAGCAGCGTCTGGCCTTCCGTGACAACGGCACCGACATCGACGAACGGAGCTGCGCCGGGCTCAGGCGCCCGGTAGATCGTGCCGACCATCGGCGACTTTACCGCACCCGGGTGCGCTGCAACGTCCGCGATCGGAGCCATTGGCTGGCCATCGCTTTGCGTCAAAGGCGCTGCCGCGACCGACGTCGCCGTTGGTTGGGCCGATTGGGGCAATCCGGCCGCAATATGCACCATCCGTGCAACCCTGACCTTCAGACCGCTGCGCTCGATTTCGATTTCCGACAGACCTGTCTCATCAAGCAAAGCCGCCAGATCACGGATCAGCTGTTGTTCGTTGGCGCCGCTCTTGTCCTTATTGTCGCGAGCCATTCACCGGCATCCCTATTCGCAAATAACCAATCTCCGAGCAGTTTTAACACCTAAGGGCAGACGCGTTCATGCCACTTCGTCAAGACAAACCGATAAATCGGTCAACCGCACAGAACTGCCTGGCCGACATCTTGCCGCACGCGAAGGCCCATTGTGACGTGCGGAATCCGCCATCACCCATCGGATGGAGACCACACGCCCTGCCCGCCATCGTCTAACAGGTCTGGCACTTTCAGCAAAGCATCTATCGCCGCACTTGCTTTTGCGAAATGGAAAAGCTGGTCAGCAGAATTTGCAGCCCTCTTTGCGGACATCGGCGACCAGGGTCTTAAGCCGGTCAAGTGGCAGGTAGCCGGGGTTGATCGTACTATCAATGATGAATCCGGGCGTGCCTTCGATACCCAGTGACGTCGCAACTTCCTGATTGCGGCGGATGGCATCGCGATATTTCGGCTTTTCCATCTCGACTTTGAGCTTGTCGATGTCGAGGCCGACTTTGCCTGCAATTGTCATCACATTGTCTTTGGTTACGCGTCGCTCCTTCATCAGCGCAACGTGGAATTCCCAGTACTTGCCTTGAGGTTTGGACGCGAGCGCTGCGCGCGCAGCGTATTCGGAATGCTCGCCAAAAATCGGGAACTCCTTCATGACGACCCGCACTTTCTTGTCAGCCTGCGTCAGCCTTGTTACTTCATTCAGGGCTCTCTTGCACCAGCCGCAATTGTAGTCGAAGTATTCGACGATTGTGACGTCACCATCCTTGTCTCCGAGAACGAAATCGAGTTCAGACCGGAAGATCGAATCTTTGCTGCTGGCCAGAACCTTGAGCTGCTGCGCCTGTCGATCTTTTTCCTGGATGGCCTGCAATTTTTCGCTGACTTCCACCAGAATTTGCGGATTGGCGAGCAGATACTCGCGAACGATGTCGCCGATCTCCTTGCGTTGAGTCGGGCTGAACGGCGTCGCTTGGTTGGTGTTGGCGGTGGCCTGAGCGATCTTGATCTCAGCGGCCTGTGCAGGTGCCGGGCTGGTTGCCTGACCGGCGGCCGACGTCTTCTGCGACGAGACGACGTTGTCCGAGCTCGCGATCGAGAAGAGCAGCCCGACGCCGACCACCATCGGTGCCGCAATCACGGCTCCCTTCATGGTCGTCAAGGATGAGAACAGGGCTTTGACGGGAGTATGTGACA
>JBPCWB010000324.1:0-5716 GCA_051009955.1 Hyphomicrobiaceae bacterium
TTTCGCGGGTGTCGCCGACGCAGCAATGTACCGCATCGTCGAGACTGAATTGGGTTGCGCCTTGCCACAGGATCACGCCGCCAACGTCGGCAACATCATTCAGCTGGCTTATCGACACGAGCTACAGGCCGTGCCTGGCATCCACGAGATAATCGATGATTTGCCCGTAACATGCTGCGTGGCATCGAACAGTTCTCGCGGCAAAGTGGAGTCGGGACTGCGGGCGACCGGTCTCTATGCGAAACTGACGCCGCACATTTTCACGGCCTCCATGGTCGCCACGGGCAAACCGGCGCCAGACCTGTTCATCCTTGCCGCCGATCGTTTGGGTGTCTCGCCCCAGAACTGTCTGGTGGTTGAGGACACGATCACCGGGGTCACCGCAGCTCGGGCAGCCAATATGACCGCCTTGGGCTTTTGCGGCGGCGCTCATTGCCGGTCCGGTGACGCTCAGCTACTGCTTCGGCACGGTGCAGACCTGGTGATCGACGACATGTCCGACTTCATCACGGCCATGAAACAGCTCCGCCCTTGATGCTTGGAGTAATGGTCTTTCTCAGACGCGGCTGGCGCTCTATGATCGCGACAGTCTTGGTACCACAAGGAACCTTCGAATGAACATCCATGTCGCCACTCCGGATCGTCGCTCGAATGCGCAGACGGCCCGGCTGCAGGCCCGCCAACGTGAATTAACGGGCCAGACGTCGGGCTACGCGCCCGGAATGGTGCAGGGGAACCTGGCCATCCTCCCAAAGCAATTCGCTAGTGATTTCCTCCGATTTTGCCATTTCAATCCCAAACCGTGTCCGTTGATCGGTATGTCGGAAGCGGGTGATCCGTCACTGCCGATGTTGGGTGCCGACATCGACATCCGGACCGATGTCCCGCGTTACCGCGTGTTCGAGCATGGCGAATGTGTCGATGACGCCTGCTACGACATCACCGATCTATGGCGGGATGATCTGGTCGCTTTTGTTCTGGGCTGCTCTTTTTCGTTCGAGGAAGCCATTCTCGAAGCCGGTTTGCCGCTCAGGCATATCGAGCGCGGCGTCAATGTCGCGATGTACAGGACCGGCATCATGACGACACCATCGGGTCCGTTTTCCGGACCTCTGGTCGTTTCCATGCGCCCGTTCAAGCCGGCCGATGCGATCCGGGCCGTGCAGATTACAACCCGCTTTCCGCAGGTGCACGGTGCGCCTATTCATTTCGGCGATCCGCAAGCCATTGGCATCGCCGACATCAACCAGCCTGACTGGGGACCGCCGCCAGAAATCCAGGACGGAGAAGTTCCGGTATTCTGGGCTTGCGGTGTAACACCCCAAGCGATCATCGAGCAGGCCAAACCACCCTTTTCGATCACACACTACCCCGGCTCGATGCTGATTACCGATCTTTTTAACGCCGAATTGGCAGCGCTCTAGTCTATCCCGCAGCTCCAACGATCAGACATCCCGATGAGCAATATTGACGAAGGCATGCTGGCATGGCAGCGGACCACCAACCACAATCGGATGATCGAGCTGCAGTCCCAGCCGGTCAACCCGGCAGAGAACGGGGCCCTGGAGTTGGCCTATTTCGGTGCATCCTGCTTTCAGCTGACCTCGCCGGCCGGCGTGACGGTGATGATCGATCCTTGGCGCAATCACCCGTCGGGCAAATGGGATTGGTACAGGGGCGACTTCCCCGTCGTGCCCGTTGACATTGTCTGTTCGACGCATGCCCATTTCGATCATGACGCAGTGCACAAACCGGACGCAAATGTTGTGCTTGACCGGCCCATCGGCGAATACCGCTTTGCGGACATCAAGATCACGTGCATCGCGGACAAGCACTGCAGCGTCGCACCGCCGGGCAGCGTCTACGACTGGCCCGAGATGTATCTGAAGACGGCCGGAATTGACGCCCGTCCCCCGAACAATCCCCGCCAATTCGACAACACGATCATTATCGTCGAGGCAGGCGGATTACGAACGATGCATTGGGGCGACAACCGACCCGACCCGAATCCTCACGTATGGGACATGATCGGGCAGGTCGACATCGCATTACTCCCCATCGACGCGTCAATGCACATCCTGTCGTACGAACAGGCAGACGAACTCGCGGCCAGGATTGGTGCGAAAGTCGTCGTACCTCACCACTATTTCATTTGGGATCTTGTCCAGCGCGGCTCCACGCTTCAGCCGGCCGACGCCTATGCAGCGGCGCGTGACCACATCAAATCAGAGGGACCG
This sequence comes from Hyphomicrobiaceae bacterium, assembly GCA_051009955.1. GTDB lineage: Bacteria > Pseudomonadota > Alphaproteobacteria > Rhizobiales > Hyphomicrobiaceae > Tectiglobus. The sequence continues at coordinate 2,238 of JBPCWB010000324.1, forward strand.
AGATATACACTTGATAAAGCGATGATTGCTGATTGGACAAGCAAAGTGATCCACTTTGGCGACCACGTTGCCTTCGAAAAGCCACCCACAGCCCACGGGCAAGATTGGGGATAACACAGCAACTTCTCGCCACTGGACTGCATTTGGGCAACACTGGCACAATCTTGTTGCAGGCTAGGGAGTTGTGCCCTTTGTGACAATTTGCAAAGCTGCTTCAGCCGTTAAGCAATTTGGCAGCTATCAGAATAAAGAGCCGATCCGGGTGTGCTCGCGCGCCACGGCACGGTAAAACCACGTCTAATCTGAGTATCAAGGGAGGATACCTCATGATGTCAACGAGAGTGATGGTTTCGACGGCCTGCGCCGTCGCACTGCTGGCAGGTACCGCGCCGGCCAACGCGATCGACAAGAAGCAATTCGACGTCGTCGGCACTTGGGGGTTCCTGGAGAACTGGAAGCAGTTCGAGAAGAAGTTCTGGACCGAACAACTGCCGAAGGCCTCGGGTGGAAAACTGACCGCCAACGCTAAGCCCTATACCGAATTGGGTCTCAAGGGCTATGAAGTCATGTCGGGCCTCAGAAAAGGTGCGTATGATGCCGTGCACGCATTGACATCCTATTCCGCAAAAGCCAGCCCAGAGCTGGAAGGCATTGATCTGGCTGGCATTATTCAGGACTACAGCATCTATCGCAAGGCCGTGAACGCGTATCGGCCGATCCTGGAACGGGAAATTGCTGAGAAGTACAATGGGAAGCTGATTAACGTCTACACATTTCCCAGCCAGCAGCTCTGGTGCAACCTGAACGATCGAAGCATCAAATCCGTCTCATTGAAGGATTTGGCGGGCAAAAAGATTCGCACTTACAGCCGCACACTTGGCGATTTCATCGAGGGCCTGAACGCAACCGCCGTCACCATTGCATTTGCCGAGGTTGTCCCGGCCCTGCAAAAGGGCGTAGCTGACTGTGGCGTGACGGGCACGATGCCCGCCTACAATGCCAAGTGGTGGCAGGTCGTGACGCACAATATCCGCGTACGCGTCGGCTACGCGGCAACTTTCACGGCCATGAATTTGGACACGTGGAACAGCTTGAGTGGCGACACGCAGAAGCTCATCATGAGTGAAGCAAAAAAACTCGAAGATGAGATCTGGGAGTTTGAGAGCTCATTGGATCAGGCCGGTATGGACTGCAATGCGGCAGGCCCATGCGACAAAGGCAAGCCTGGTGGCATGATTCCGATTACGCCATCAGCCGCTGATCAGGCGATGCTGCAGGATATTTCCAAGAACGTGGTCCTGAAGCGCTGGGCCAAGCGGTGCGGCAAGAAGTGTGTCGCCGACTGGAATAACACGATCGGAAAAGTAATCGGTATGACAGCGTCGGAGTAAGTCATCCGACCCGAATCCCGATACCAATGAAGACCGTGCGGATGGCACTGCCAACCGCACGGTCTTCTTCACGCGGTCCAGAGGCCTCAGCACATGTTCGCCACGCTCCACGGCCAATTCATGAGGGTGTCGCAGGTTGCTGTGTGGGTGGGCGGTCTGGCGCTGATGTGCTCCGCCATCATGGTGACCGGTGATGTGATCGCGCGCAAACTGTTCGGCATCACGATTAGCGGCTCGGATGAGATATCCGGCTATGTCTTCGCCGCCGGCACGACGTGGGCCTACTCCTACTGCCTCTTGCACCGCGCGCACATCCGGATCGACGCGATTTACAATCTTCTCGGCCTGCGCACCAAAGCGCTTCTGGATATTCTCGGCTTGCTACTCTTGCTCTACTACATCTACCTGCTGACGATCGGCGCGATCGAAATGTTCCTGGACAACATCAAGTACAATTCAACCGCGCAAACCACACTTGCTACGCCACTATGGATCCCGCAGATCTTCTGGGTTTCCGGGCTGTGCTTCTTCCTGCTCACGCTGGTGTTCCTGACGGTGTATTGCATTGCCGCGCTGCTACGCGGTGAGTGGTCGACCATTGGTCAGATCGCCGGAGTGAGATCGGTCGAAGAAGAGATTTCTGAAGAAACCCATGTCTAGACGGCCGTTTGCGACTGTTCCCCACTCGTCGAGAAAACCCTTATGCCCTTGCTGATCCTCGTCATTCTCCTGGCCCTCATCACTGCGGCTGTGCCGGTTGCCGCAGTACTCGGCATTTTGGGCATGTCGCTCGACGAGATTTTCATGCGCGGGCGACGATCGCTGATGCTCGGGGATTTCATTTGGGAACAAAGCATCGAGTACATCCTCGTCGCCATCCCCATGTTCATTCTCCTCGGAGAAATCATGCTGCGCGCCGGAATTGCGCTGCGCATGTACAATGCCGTTATCCAGTGGGTGTCGTGGATGCCGGGCGGCCTGATGCACGCAAACATCGGTTCATGTGCGATCTTTGCGGCCTCGTCGGGATCAAGCGTCGCAACGGCGGCCACGGTTGGTACGGTCGCCTATCCGGAAATTGAAAAGCACCGATACAATGAACGTCTGTTTTTGGGCTCGCTGGCAGCGGGCGGCACACTCGGCATTCTCGTACCGCCTTCCATTAACCTGATCATCTATGGCTTGCTGACGGATTCCTCGGTTCCGGAACTCTACCTTGCCGGCATATTCCCCGGAGTGATCCTTGCTTTCCTCTTCATGGGCGTGATTGCCATCGCCTGTCTGCGCAACCGCGAATGGGGCGGTGACAGGATCGAGACAAGCTGGGCGCAGCGCATCAAGGTTCTTCCAGATCTGCTGCCGCCTGTTCTGTTGTTCATGGCCGTTGTCGGATCGATCTACGCCGGCGTCGCAACACCAACAGAAGCGGCTTCAATCGGCGTCGTCTTCGCCCTGATCATTGCTGCATGGAACCGCGCCCTCACGGTCAATATGCTGAAGGAAGCCTTTGAAGGCACAATGCGCACCAGCGCGATGATTATGCTGATTATCCTGGCCGCCGTGTTTCTCAATTTCGTTCTCGGTTTCCTCGGCGTCACCCAGGCGATCCTTGATGCGATCAAGGAGCTGGGCTGGACACCGATGCAGACCATGCTCGTCATCATCGCCTTTTACCTGGTTTTGGGCATGTTCATGGAGACCCTTTCCATGATGCTGACGACGATCCCCGTGGTGTTTCCAATCGTCGCCCACATGGGGTTTGATCCCATCTGGTTCGGCATCATGATTACAGTTTTGATGGAGGCGGCGCTCATCACGCCCCCGATTGGGATCAACCTCTATGTCGTGCAGGGCATCAGGGCACGTGGGGGCAAGTTCAACGATGTCAGCATTGGCGCCATACCATTCCTCATCGCCATGTTGGTCCTTATCGGCCTTTTGTTATTCTACCCCGGGATTGCCATCTGGTTGCCACAGCAGTTCTATTGAGCCAGCGGACGTCGTCACGATGGTCGTTAGACATTGACCTTCAGGCCGCCCGCTCTCAGCCACGGCAGCAATCCGATGCCGCTTCGACCGCTGGCCGAG
>JBPCWB010000325.1:0-7978 GCA_051009955.1 Hyphomicrobiaceae bacterium
CCGGCTTGGCCGTGCCGCGGCGTCCGTACCAGATCGCCAGGATCTCCATGGCAGCCAGCGACAGTAGCGCGGTTCCGAGCAAGACCCACTGACCCAGCTGATAGCCGCCATACTCGATGACCACGGCCAAAACCAGCGGCGCCGCGGCGTTGATCAGCAAATAGGGCGTAGCAAGAACACCGAGAATGTGGCCGTACCCCTCGGTGCCGAACAGCGCCAGCGGCAAGGCGCCGCGAACGATCGTGACCAGACCATTCGCGGCACCGAAGCAGACCGTGAAGAACAACGCCGGGCCGACGCCACCGGCCAGTGCGATCAAGATCGCAAAGGCCAGCGGCATCAGCCAGACGGGAACACGTGCCAGATTGATCGGTTTCATGTTGCGCGCGAAGACGATCTCCCATACGCGACCGCCGACCTGCGCGACGCCCTTCACGGACGCGATGGCGACGGCTGCCGCCAGTGTCACGCCACTGGCCTCGATCAACCCGACCAGATGAACCGACGCCGCACCGAAAATGAAGGCATAGGAGGACGTCGCGAAGGAGAACAAGATCATCGCGATCAGGCGCTCGTGACCGGTGAGCAAGTCACCGCTGACGGCTTCTTGCGATGATTTGGCCGGTGCGGCGCCCGCCGGCTTGGCGCCGGGTCCGTCCTCGTGCCGTGCCAGCCCCCACCAGTGCAGGGGCAGGCCGACGACGATATTGAGAATCGCGAAGATCACGCAGGTTTCGCGCCAGCCGACGGCGTCGTTGAGCATGTGTCCGATGGGCCAGAAGACAGTCGAGGCGAAGCCACCCCACAACGTCAGAAATGATATCGCCCGGCGACCGTTCGCGGGGGTGACCTGGACCAGGGCCGCGAACGCCGCGTCATAGAGCGTCAACCGCATCGAGATGCCGAGGAACGCCCAACTGGCCAAATAGATCCACTCCGATGTGGAAGCGGCCAGAGCCAGCAGCCCGGCTGCGTTCAGGATGGAACCGATCGACATCAACGACCTTGCGCCGCGGGTGTCGATCAACCGCCCGGTGTGTGTCGATATTGCCCCGGAAACCAGCAATCCGATGGACAAACCGCCAAATACGATGCTGGGCGACCAACCCGTGTCCTGACCAATGGGACCGGCCAGAACAGCCAGCGCATACAGCGTCGTGCCCCAGGAGACGATCTGGGTGACGCCAAGCGCATTGACGGCGACGCCCGTAGGTGACGTGGCCCATGCGACAAACTTGCGGAATGGTATTAGCATCGTCGTCGGTTGATCCTGGCGCCCTCGTTTCACGTTCTTCTGACGTGACGCGTATCGACGCAAAGTCTCCGCCACGCCGGTCTGCAACTGGACGATCTGCCATTCGCAACCGATATAAGCAGACGATACGCCGAACAGCGACCAACATTGAAGAAAATATGGACCGGAACGACAAAGACGCCGAAGTCAATCGCCTGTCAGCGCGTGCCGCCCGATATCTTCGGGTTGGCGGCAATGTCGGCTCGATCGCGGCCAAGGTGGCAGGCCAGCGAATTTTTGGTCTCGAGGCCAACCAGGCCAAGGATGCTGCCGAACTCGCCCGCGCTCTCGGTGGCCTGAAGGGCCCGATGATGAAGGTCGCGCAACTGCTGTCGACCATCCCCGAAGCATTGCCGGCTGAATACGCCCGGGAACTTGCTCAGCTGCAATCCGACGCACCAGCGATGGGTCCGGCCTTCGTCAAGCGCCGCATGATGGCGGAATTGGGCAGGGATTGGGCAGCGCGCTTCGCGCATTTCGAAACCAAGGCGGCGGCATCGGCCTCGCTCGGCCAGGTGCATCGCGCCGTCGGTCACGACGGTAAAACGCTGGCCTGCAAGCTGCAGTACCCTGACATGCAGTCAGCGGTCGAGGCAGACGTCAATCAGCTCGGCCTGATCTTTTCGATCCATGCGCGCATGAATCCGGCTGTCGATACACGCGAGATGCTGAAGGAAATCGCGGCGCGGCTGCGAGAGGAACTGGATTACGAGCTCGAGGCCCGGCATATTGCACTTTATGCTGAGATATTCGCCGACGACACTTTGATCGAGGTGCCGGAGGTTGTCGCAGACTTGACCACCAAGCGGCTCTTGACCATGTCCTGGCTCGAAGGCGGCCGGCTGGTCGACTACAAGGATCATACGCTCGACGATCGCAATGCGATTGCGCGCGCCATGTTCCGAGCATGGTGGTATCCGTTCAGCCACTACGGCGTGATTCACGGCGATCCGCATCTCGGCAACTACACCGTGTTTGAAGCGGACGGGCATCCCGCCGGCATCAATCTGCTCGACTACGGCTGCATCCGAACGTTCCCGACGTCGTTCGTGCAGGGTGTTATCGATCTCTATAACGGTCTATTGAATGATGACCAAAGCCTTGTCGTCCACGCCTACGAGACATGGGGATTTAAGGGGCTGACCAACGAACTCATCGAAGCGATGAATATCTGGGCACATTTTATCTACGGCCCGTTGCTGGATGATCGTGTGCGGACCATTGCGGAAGGCACAACACCTGCCGAATACGGGCGCCGGGAAGCTTGCACAGTCCACAAGATCCTCAAAGAGAAGGGGCCGGTCGCCGTGCCTCGGGAGTTCGTCTTCATGGATCGCGCCGCGATCGGCCTCGGCGGCGTGTTCCTGCGCCTCGACGCGAAAATGAATTGGTTTGAGATCTTCAATCAAACGATTGAGGATTTCGAGCTGGACGTCGTCGCGCGGCGTCAGCGTGAGAGTTTCGAACGTGTCGGCGTGCCGCTGCCAATCGCTGGTCAGTAATCGCGGGAGCCTGCCCGGCGAACGACGCTACGCGCTGCCGATTAGTATGCCCGCCGCGAACACCAGCGCGCCGCCAAGAACGACCTGGAAAGCAGCGCGGAAGAATGGCGTCTCCATAAACTTGTTCTGGATCCAGGCGATGGCCCACAGTTCGATGAAGACCAGAATGATCGCCAAGGTCGTCGCCGTCGAGAAATCCGGAATGAGGTAGGGCAGGGCGTGACCGAGGCCACCCACGGTGGTCATAATGCCTGACGCAAAGCCGCGCTTGATCGGAGACCCACGTCCCGATAACTCGCCATCGTCAGACGCCGCCTCGGTGAAGCCCATCGAAATTCCGGCGCCGACTGATGCGGCCAAGCCGACGAGAAAGGTCGTCCAGGTATCCTGGGTGGCAAACGCGGTCGCAAAGATTGGCGCTAGCGTTGAGACGGAACCGTCCATGAGACCGGCCAAGCCGGGTTGCACCCAGGTCAAGATGAATTGCCGTCTGGCTTGGCGGTCTTCCTGTTCGCGCACGTCGTCAGTGATGTATTTTTCCTCAAGGCTGTCGGCAGCGGCGACATGCCCGGCTTCGGCAGAGGCGAGGTCGCCGAGCAGCTTGCGGGTGTCGGCGTCATGCGTCCGGGCTGCAGCCTTGAGATAAAACTTGTGCGCCGCCCCTTCCATATTCGCGGCTTCTTCGCGGATTCGCTCGAGACCGAGATTCTCGATCAGCCAAACCGGATTGCGGGCATAAAAGCCAGCGACATGCTCGCGGCGAATGAGCGGAATCGTATCGCCAAACCGCACCTTGTGGAGCTCGATGAGGCGGTGGCGGTGCTCGTCTTCCTCCTCGGCCATGCCGTCGAATATCTTGGCGGACTCAGGAAAGTCGGCCCGCAGCCTGTCCGCATAGGATCGATAAATCCGTGCGTCATCTTCCTCCGAGGAAATGGCGAGGGCTATGACTTCCTGCTCACTTAGATCGGAAAACCGTCGTCGCGTCGAAATGCCGGGGATCATGCTCAGCGCCCTCTTATTAGAATAATTCTAAACTAGATTGGTGCGGGCGCGACCGCAAGCCGACCGCGGCAGAATGGGGCACACATGCTGAGGATATGCAGGCGCCGTTAGCCGCCCGCATTTCGGCAGCGATTCGGCCAATCGTGCAATGGCCTACCTTCGCGACATCGCCGGGCAGAGGTCAGCCATGTCGCTTGGCACACTTTTCGTGGATGAACTCGTTGATTTCTTCGATCATCTCACTGTGAAAGAGGCCAAGATTGTCCTCGATCGTGGAAACGGTCCAAAGCGCCCCCTTGATGAGCGTTGGTGCTTCGATGTTGGAGACATTGAGCCAGGTTTTCTCGGCCTTGCCGCCTTTGAATGACATTTTCGGTGCCATATCGATCTTCACGGTGTCGATGCCGTCAGTCCGTTCGACCTGGCAGCTGATGGTATGTTTCTCGAGCGCGAATTCGTGACTCGGTTTGGTCAGGGCGTTGATGATACCGGAGCGCGGCATCTTGACGTCGACTGTGCAGCGCGCATCGCCGAAGGTCCAAGATATCCGCTTCTCCTTGACCCCTTTGACAATCTTCGACTTTTCCCAAGTCCGCCCGACATTGCAGGTCAGATCCGGGCCCGAAGTCTCTTTCTTCAGTATGATTGTGCACAGCTGTTTCTCACAGGCTTTGAGTTTGGCCTTTTCGTCAGCTGGCCTCTCCAGGGCGGTGGCTGACGTGAGCCCGCCCAGCCCAATCAAAGAAGCCGCCAACAGGCCGGCCAGGCGTATCCGTGATTCTTGCATTTGCCGTATCTCCCTCGCTTCCGACGCGATTTCGATCGTCGCCCGATCAAAGCGACTGCTGGTTGAGCACGATTACGTCGATCGCGTGGCGGGTGCACGAATCCATTGGTAAAAATGTTCGACCATGTGGAGAACGCGGCGTTTCGCGCGATTGCCAGCGATTGTGCCCGGAGGAAGGGTCGGCTAGTAACGGGTGGTCATTAGGGATTGCAGTGGAGGCTGTCGCATGAGCGTCGACACGTCAGGCGGGCACCCCGCCATGGATTACAAAGAACATGTCCGGACCTACAACGGGTTCGTGCAGTTCACGAAGGTTTCGATCATCTTCCTTGTCATCCTTTTGGCCGGGATGGCTGCGTTCCTGGTATAGCTCGACCTGGTATAAGTTCGGGATCGCTTGCGTGATGCGCTTGGCGCAAGGTGTTGTATCGGTTCGCGCGTCCCGTAGTCACTGGGCAAGTCTGCCCTCAAAAGCCGGAAAATGTGATGGTGAAGGTTGCTATAACCGCCGAAGGGCCGGACGAGCCCCGTGTTGCCGTTTCCCCTGAAACGGTCAAAAAACTGGTCAATCTCGGTTGCAAGGTCGCCGTGCAGGCTGGTGCCGGGCTGAGATCGCGCTTTTCGGATGACGTCCTGGCTGGCCAAGGTGCGGAAATCGCGCCGACGGTAGATGCCGCACTAGCCGATGCCGATGTGCTCCTGCACGTGCGGCGGCCCGCGGACGACCAGCTAGCGAAACTGAAGTCTGGCGCGATCGTTGCCGCGATGATCGATCCCTACAGCGACCGCGGCGAACTGGAGACGGCTGCCGGGCATGGCGCGGCGCTGTTCTCAATGGAGTTCATGCCGCGCATTACGCGGGCGCAGTCGATGGATGTCCTGTCGTCGCAGGCCAACCTTGCCGGCTATAAGGCCGTGATTGACGCCGCATCGATGTTCGAACAAGCGATGCCGATGATGATGACGGCCGCCGGCACGGTGCCAGCCGCCAGAGTTTTCATCATGGGCGTCGGCGTCGCCGGCCTGCAGGCCATTGCAACGGCGCGCCGGCTCGGCTCGATCGTCACCGCGACGGATGTCCGCCCGGCCACCAAGGAGCAGGTGCAGTCTCTGGGCGCCAAGTTCGTCGCTGTCGAGAACGAGGAGTTCGCGCAGGCGCAGACAGCAGCGGGCTACGCCAAGCCAATGTCTGACGACTACCAACGCCAGCAGGCGGAATTGGTCGCGGAGCACATCAAATCCCAGAATATCGTGATCACCACGGCTCTCATTCCGGGACGACCGGCGCCGCGCCTGATCACCAAAGATATGGTCGAGAGCATGAAGCCGGGCTCAGTCATCATTGACTTGGCGGCCGAGCGCGGTGGCAACTGCGAGCTGACCAAGCCGGGTGACACAGTCGATCACAATGGCGTCCGCATCGTCGGTCCCATCAATTTGCCCGGGACCGTTTCGGTCAATGCCTCGTCGCTCTATGCCAAGAACCTGCTGACCTTCCTGCAACCGATGATCGATGCCGAGAGCGGCTCCCTCAAGATCGACTGGGACGATGAAATCGTTCAAGGCACGCTCGTCGCCAAGGATGGCAAGATCGTCCACCCGAATTTGACTCCGAAAGACGGGGAATGACATGAACAACAACGCCAGCCGTACGCTGTTTGCAGCTCTTGCAACGGTGGCAGCCACACCGGCCTTGGCGGCCGCAGGTGGCGACGTCGATCCGTCCATCTATCGCCTAATGGTCTTCGTGATCGCTATTTTTGTCGGCTACTACGTCGTCTGGAGCGTCACGCCGGCGCTGCATACGCCCTTGATGTCGGTCACCAACGCGATTTCATCGGTGATTGTTGTCGGCGCACTTCTGGCCGTCGGGGTATCTCTGGCGAATTCAGGCAGTTGGCTGGCCAAATTCTTTGGCTTCTTCGCGCTCGTCATGGCTTCCGTCAACATCTTCGGCGGCTTCCTCGTCACGCAGCGCATGCTCGCCATGTACAAAAAGAAAGACGCCAAACGCTAAGCGTCTGGTCGCTCACATTCCTGGGATCGAAGGCTGAAGCCCATGTCACCGAATATTGTCGCACTGCTCTACCTCGCATCCGGCGTGCTCTTCATTCTGGCGCTTCGCGGCCTGTCGAGCCCCGAGTCGTCGCGTCAGGGTAACGTCTACGGCATGACCGGCATGACGATCGCCATCCTGACGACGCTGATGCAACTGGATGCGCCGGACTCGTTCGTGACCTGGCTGTTGATCATCGCCGGGATCGGTATCGGCGGCAGCATCGGAGCGGTCACGGCGCAGCGCATTCCAATGACGGCGATGCCGGAGCTGGTGGCCGCTTTCCACTCGCTGGTCGGGATGGCGGCGGTGTTTGTTGCTGCCGCAGCCTTGAACGCGCCGGAGGCATTCGGGATTGGCTCATCCGGCGATATCTCACCAATCAGCCTGCTCGAGATGTCTCTTGGTACGGCCATCGGTGCCGTGACGTTTACAGGTTCGGTGATCGCCTTCGCCAAGCTGTCGGGCCGCATGTCCGGTGCTCCGATCATCCTGCCGATGCGCCATGCCGTGAACCTGGCCCTCGCTGTCCTCCTCGTCATTCTGGTCTATGCGTTCTGCTTCAGCGGCAGCCAATGGACGTTCTGGCTGATCACCGCCATGGCTTTGCTGATAGGCGTGTTGATCATCATTCCGATCGGCGGCGCCGATATGCCGGTCGTGGTCTCGATGTTGAACTCCTATTCCGGTTGGGCCGCTGCCGGCATCGGCTTCACGCTTGGCAATATTGCACTGATCATCACGGGCGCACTGGTTGGCTCGTCCGGTGCCATTCTCTCGTACATCATGTGCAAGGGCATGAACCGGTCCTTCATTTCCGTCATCCTTGGCGGATTCGGCGGCGAGACTAGCGGGCCGTCGGGCGACGATGGCATCCAGCGGACGATCAAACAGGGCGCCGCGGACGACGCCGCCTACATCATGAAGAACGCGTCGAAGGTCATCATCGTGCCGGGCTACGGCATGGCGGTCGCCCAGGCTCAGCACGCCCTGCGCGACATGGCTGACAGCCTCAAGGCGGAGGGTGTCGAGGTCAAATATGCGATTCATCCGGTGGCTGGCCGCATGCCGGGCCACATGAACGTGTTGCTGGCCGAGGCGAATGTGCCTTACGACGAGGTCTTCGAACTGGAAGACATCAACAACGAGTTCGCCCAGGCCGACGTCGCCTACGTGATCGGCGCCAACGACGCGACCAACCCGGCGGCGGAAGAAGATCCGACGTCGCCGATCTACGGCATGCCGGTGCTGCAGGTGTGGAAGGCGGGCACGGTGATGTTCAACAAGCGCTCGCTGTCGTCGGGCTACGCCGGCATCGACAATCCGCTGTTCTA
>JBPCWB010000326.1:0-6280 GCA_051009955.1 Hyphomicrobiaceae bacterium
TCATTGCCTATCGCAAGGATGGCCATTTCTACGCTGCCAACGAACGTAAGGACGCGATAGAGGACCCGCAGGACGACGTAGGCAATGAGGAGTTCCGAGTGGTGCGCGTTCTCGTTTCACTGCCTGAATTCGCCGACGAAGAAATAGTGGTTGGCTAGCAAACGCCCAGCGCGCAAGTTCGAGAACAGCCTTGATGTCCTTCGACCGCAACCCGATCGACCGGTGAAAGTGTTCGGCCCCGCCTAGTTGTCTGATATAGATTTGCGGACGTGGCCGCGCGTCCAAAACAATCAACAGACCGGTGAAGGCGGCAATTGCTGTATCCCACAAGCAGTCATTGGGAGCGTTTTGACGTTCGCCGTACATTCCGAACTGTTTGAGACGCCCCAGGATTGAAGAGCGGACAGACGCATGCGGTCCAAAGTTCGCTATCAGATTCGACTCGTTGTCCACATTGCGGATCATTGGCAACCGCCGCCCTGTCGACGGATGACCCGTCGCTTTGCATTTTGATGCTGGAGGTTGCCCCTGCATTATGCTTTCTCTCCAAGCTCAAGGATTTCTGTGCTCGACGCCTTTCCATTATGCATTGGTTAAGGCTGAAAGTCGGGTCCCAGCCACGGAAACGAGTCAAATTCGCGGAGCGTGCCGTGTGAACAATTTGAACGCGTTTTTTAACCCGGACCGAATTGCAGTCATTGGTGCAAGCTCAAATCCTTCAAAGATTGGCGGGCGCCGGTTTCGCACGCTCATAGAAGGCGACTTCAAGGGAGAAGTTTTCCCAGTCAATCCAGGTGCTGCGACCGTACAAGGCCGGCAGGCGTACAGGTCTTTGGATGATATCCCTGGATCGATCGACCTTGCCATTATTGCCGTACATGCGCGTCTGGTACCTCAAATGGTCAGTGCCTGTGCGCATCGGCGCATTCCGGCTGTCATGATCATCACTGCAGGATTTGGTGAGCAGAGCAAGCGGGGCAGCGTACTTGAACAGAAGATGGTTGCAGAACTGGCGGCAAGTGGTGGGCGTCTGATGGGGCCGAACTGTGCCGGCCTCTACGACCAGATGTCAGGCATGAACCTGAGCGGCATGACAATTCCGCCCGGCCCGATCGGTCTGGTCAGCCAAAGCGGCAATATAGTCCTCGATATGGTCTTGCACGCCCGCGACGTCGGCACTGGCCTCAGCCGCTACGCATCTGTCGGCAACAGCGCCCATGTTCGGGCAACAGATGTCATCGAAAATCTTCTCGACGATCCAGCGTCGAAAGTCGTTGTCGGCTACATCGAAGGCTGGGGTGATGGAGAAGGGCGGCATCTTTGCGATCTGGCGCGCAGTCATTCATCGCGAAAACCGATTGTTATTCTGAAGCCAGGCCGATCGGAAGAGGGGCAGCAGGCCGCCCTGAGCCACACCGGCGCGCTGGCCGGGAATGATCGCGTGACGGATGCCGCCTTTCGCTCTGCCGGAATTTGGCGTGCGGGCTCGCCTGGAGAAGCTGTGAATGTTGCGGCGGCGTTAGTGCGCTATCCCCGCTTGTCATCCAACCGTGTCGCCATACTCACCGACGGTGGCGGCCATGCGACCTTGCTGGCGGATGCGCTTGGGGTTGCCGGTTTCTCTCTCGCAAAACTTGACGGTTCAACCATCGAGGCGTTGAGCGCGCTGCTGCCCGAGCGATGTGCGCTTGCCAATCCGATCGATTTTGCCGGTGCTGCAGAAGAGCAACCTGACGTCATTTCGCACACCATCGAGATTTGCAGCCGGGCGCAAAACGTGGATGCGGTTGCGCTCGTCGGCCATTTCGGGGGGTATCATGACAACGGTGGTGAGGAAATAGGTCGACAGGAGATCGCGACGGCGGAGCTGATTGTCAATGGACGGAGACCCGATGATGCTCCGCTGGTCCTCCAGTCCATCCATGCCAACGGCAATCAGCCTGCACTTGAGTACCTCAAGAACTCCGGCATAAACGTCGTACGTTCGCCGCTGGAACTGAGTCAGATCTTACAGGCATTGGCTGTGCCATTGCCGGATCATCAGCGCCAGGCTGTTACACCAGTCGTGCGGCAATCGTCAGCGGAACGAGGGCTGGTGGGCGCGCATGGGACGGATCGGGCACTGCTCGAGCCCGAGGCCAGAACGCTTCTTGCCAGGAACGGATTTGCGGTGCCTGACTGGCGTGTCAGCGCTAACCCCAAACAGCTTGGCGAGCAGTGCGCACAATCCGGTTTTGAAAACGTAGTGCTCAAACTCATTCAGCCGAGACTGGTGCATCGCTCCGATGCCGGCGGTGTCGTTCTCAATGTCAAAGGCTCAGCCGAAATCGTCGACGAAGCTGCACGGCTGCTCGACCGGGCAGGCCATAGCAAAGCGCGCGATGCGACCGTCATGGCAACCGCAATGATCGCGCCCGGGATTGAGCTGGTTTTCGGTGCCATGCGTGACACTCACTTCGGGCCCGTCGTCGTGTTTGGGCTCGGTGGCGTCTACACAGAGGCCCTCGATGACGTTGCCGTCCATCCAGCCCCCTTGCACGAGGACGCGGCTGCAAGCCTGATCTCGGAAATTCAGGGAGCAAGCCTGCTGTTTGGCTATCGTGGCGGGCCGGCGATCGATATTCAAACCGCAGCGCGATTGCTCGTCCAACTGGCAGACGTGCTGGTCGCCTACCCGGATATAGATGCAATTGACCTCAATCCCGTTATTCTGAATGAGGACGGCCTGACGATTGCCGACGCACGCATCATCCTTTCTGAGACCTCGGACCTCGATCATTGAATGCGCGTGCTGCGTCGTCAATGTCGGCGTAGCCATAAGTGGCGACCAGGGCCTGGGTCTCCTTGGCCAGCACATCTTCAAGGTTGGTAAGCGCAACCTCATCGAGCACGCGTTTCATCAATTGGATTGAATGCGGCGCGTTATTGGCGATCCGACCTGCAATCGCTTTGCCCCGCTCGAGGAGGTCTTGTGGCTCCACCACCTCGTCCACCAAACCAATGGATAGGGCCTCACTGGCACTTATGTGATCGCTGGTATAGAGAAGCAACTTGGCGCGGGAAGGGCCAATCGCACGCTGCAACAAAAGCGATGCTCCGCCGGTAATAAAGCGCCCAACTGCAGCCTCTGGGAATCCGAATTTCGCCTCTCTAGATGCAATTCGAATGTCGGCCGCGAGGGCGATTTCAAGGCCACCGCCCAGGGCATAGCCGTTGACGCAGGCGACGACGGGGACGGGCAGTCCGACGATCGCTCTCGCCAACTGCTGATGGTGTGTGTCGATCCTTGCCTTGGACTGTTCTGCTGTTTCGCCCTTCCAGGCCGTCTCCTTAAGATCGGCGCCCGAACAGAACCCACGACCATTTCCGGTAATCAGACAAACGCGGAGATCACGCTCGTCCCGCAATCCCTCGAATGCTCGGAGCAGCGCTTGCCACATCGCTTGGTCGATTGCATTGAGAACGTCAGGGCGATTGAGCCGGACAATGGCAACTGGCCCATACCGTTCGATCAGGATTCTTTCCGTGCCGGGCTTCATGTCCGTTTGTTCTTCTTCCTCAGGGACCGAACTCAGATGGCCGAGCCTTCACATGTACCGGCGTGCCGCATAGATGATTGGCAATCCAAGCGTAGTGCAACTTTGAACGAAAATCCGCTACTTTATCGCCGGGAATACAGATATTATCGCCCGGTGCATCATTGCAATTCGGAAGCAGATTGGATGACGACGCGCGAAACAATGTGCGAACCGTCACCCTGATAAAGGGCTGCGCATTATGGAAAAGACATTTCGTTTCTCAAACATGCATGCCGACTTTCAAGCCCGCGACGCCGAGAGCGTTTTCGGCTGGCGTTACAGCCCGAGGATCATCTTCAAGTCCGGCAAGGGCGTAAAACTTACCGACATGGACGGCAACGACTACTACGACCTGTCATCCGGCATGATGAGCATGGTGCTTGGCCACTCGCATCCTGAGCTCTCCGAAGTCATCAAGGAGATGGCGGGCACGTTCCTGCACCAGTCGTCATGGTACTCAAATCCCTGGGCTGTCGAATTTGCCGAGCGGCTGGCCGAAAACACGCCCGGAAATCTGAGTGTCGTGAACTTCGCGGTCACGGGCTCGGAAGCCAATGAGATCGCGATGCGCATGGCCCTCGCCTACACCGGCAAGTTCGACATCGTTTCGATGATCCGCGGCCTGCACGGCGGCAGCCTGGCTGTGGAAGCGTTGACGACTGTCGGTGGCGGTCGCCGCAAAGGCCTCGGCCCTCTGATGTTTCCCGCCAATTCGAATGCGATCCAACCGCCTTATTGCTACCGCTGTCCGGTCAACCTGACATACCCCAGTTGTGACATTGCCTGCCTGAAGTCGAGCGAGGAGATGCTCGAGTTCGTTACCAGCCAGGACATCGCTGCCATAATGGTCGAGTCGATCCCGGTTCCGGGTGGTATGATCGTGCCGCCAAAGGAGTGGTTGCCGCGATTGGCGGAGATGGCGAATCGATGGGGGGCCCTGCTCATTCTCGACGAGTGCCAACTTGCACCGGCACGGACAGGAAGAATGTGGGCGATGGAAAACTATGGAGTAACACCGGACATCGTCACCTGGGGGAAGGGACTTTCGGCAGGATTGGCGGTCTGCGGCACAATCACAACGCCGGAGATTGCCGATCGTGTCCGTGGAGACTGCGGCCTACCGTGGGCTGGCACCTATTCATCCGATCCGTTGCCAGCTGCCGTTGCGCTCAAACAGCTCGACATCGTGTTGCGCGACAACCTGGCCGAGAATTCCGAGGCTCTTGGCGTGGTCGTCGAGAAGGAGCTTGCCACGTTGAAACGCAAGTACACCTGCATTGGCGATGTTCGTGGCATGGGTCTCTACCGGATGCTCGATATCGTCACCGACCAGAAATCGAGAACGCCCGATCCCGTCATGGCTGAGCGCATTCGCTACAATTGCGCACTCGAAGGTGTCTGCGCGATTGCCGTCAAACACTACTTTCGTTTTGCGCCACCGCTCATTATCACAGAAGCCGAGATCAAGGATGTCGTTGGGCGCATGGACAATGCCATCAAGCGTGCGATGGACGGCTTCCCAAAGGACGTCGATGTTCGCGAATCAAGTTCACTATCCATCGGCAACAGACCGGCAGCAGCTGAGTGATCATTGATTGTTGTTTGCCGCTCCGGTCTCCGATCGACGACGTAGGACTAAACACGCGCAGCCCAACCAAAGCGCTAACCGCATTCCGTGCGCAATCAGGGGCAAGTGCCCGCGCTTCAATCAGTGGCGGAGTTGGATGGTATGGACCGGCCGTGCTCGTGCCCCAACCTGGCGCAGAGTTTGCGGCAGAGGCTTTCATGCAAGGAGCCACGCCATGCCTCGCAAGACCTTCCCAGAGAACTTGTTGACCCTCGGCATCGATATGGGCAAGACGACCTGCCACGTGGTCGGTCTCGATACATACGGCGCGATTGATCTGCGCGAGAAAATTTCGCGAACCCGCATTTGTGGGCGGCTTGCCAATAGTCCACGATGATTGGTCTGCATCGAGGCGGGAATGGCAACGCATTATATTGCGCGCAACCTTGCAGCGCTCGGTCATGACGCAAAGCAAGCGCCGCCATCAAATGTTCTCCAGGCCGCCGCCGACAGCTGTCTCTGAGCCTTTGCCATCATCCACATGAGAACGACATGAGGTTGGCGGCCGTCATCCGACGTCCGATAATTACACAATCCTGCCGAAGGCTCTTAACAGCGCTAACCGCAGATCAAGCTCTGTTTTAACCTCGATCATGGCCCAATATACTGCTCTCGACAGATGATTCATGCTAATCAGCCCGAATGCGCCTGAGCAGCAGGACGGGATCGGCGATGTCGCAAGGACAGCAACAAGACGTTGTCACGGTGTTTGGTGGATCCGGCTTTGTGGGCTCAAGAATCGTTGCACATCTTGTTGCCGGCGGTATCGCAACTCGCGTGGCAGTCCGTCACCCTATGAAGGCGAGTGCCTCGCTGGCCGCCGAAACAGCGCAGCATGCAGCGGTCGTCTACACCGACGTGTGCAACGAGAATTCTGTTGCTACTGCTCTGGACAATGCGATTGCAGCAGTCAACACCGTTGGGCTCTATGTTGAGAGCCGTACAGAGACTTTCGAGGCCGTCCACGAAATCGGTGCCCAATCGCTGGCCCGCCAGTGCGCTGCAATGGGTGTGGCGCAGTTGGTCCATCTCTCCGGCATCGGCGCCGATGTCCACTCGCCGTCGCGCTACGTCA
>JBPCWB010000327.1:0-3779 GCA_051009955.1 Hyphomicrobiaceae bacterium
CCGCTATCCGTCCGAAACCAACGGATCTGACGGGGTAATCAAGAAAAATTAAATACGGCGGTGCCGCGCCGCTTTGGACTTTCTGATCGATCATCGACCAGATCCTGCTTCCGACGTCTTCCTCCGGTGAGCGCCGCAGGTGATTAGGCGTTGCCGTTTGATTTGGGCGCGTTTCTTGCGGCACGCTCACTGGCGATGGTCTGCTGAAGGCACTCGATGCCATATTCGGTGAAGGCGGTGATTTCACGTTCACCGGTATCGAGAACGCAGAGACAACCATTCTCCGGGAACATTTCGATCGAAAGTTCATGCAGCCACGCCTCGTCCTCGCCCAGCATTTCGGCGACGCGGGCAATGGTGAAGACGAACGAGATGGCGGCCATCGTGTCAGGCGGCCCGACTGACGGCTGCAGCAGCGGGACGCCAGTTCCAGGGCAGAAGCTCGTCCAGTTTTTGGGCTGGGTGAGCGGCGATGCGGGTAAGCACATCGGCAAGCCAGGCCTGCGGATCGATGTCGTTCATTTTTGCCGTGACGATCAGGCTATACATGGCAGCGGCGCGCTGGCCGCCGCGATCGGAACCGGCGAACAACCATGACTTGCGCCCGAGAGCAATACCGCGCAGCGCCCGCTCAGCGGCATTGTTCGACACACAGATGCGCCCATCGTCGAGGAAACGTGTGAATGCCGGCCAGCGCTTGAGCATGTAGTCCATGGCCTTCGCGACATCGCTGCCACGCGACAGCCCGAACCGCTCCGCGCGCATCCACGCTTCGAGATCGGCAGCGAGCGGTTGGCTAAGTTCCTGGCGCATGCCACGACGTTCCTCAGCACTTTTCCCGTTGATCGTACGTTCGATCTCGAACAGGGCATCAATGCGCCGGACCGCCTCCAAAGCCAGGGGAGAGATGACAAGCGGTGTTTTGCTTCCGGCTTGGCCCTCGGTCTTGCGTCGCGCGCTCGCGGCAATATCAGCGAGCGCAAAGAACGGCCGGCGCGCATGCGCCCAGCAGGCCGCTTCCAGGATCCGCCCGGGGGTGTGATCAGACAGGTAGAGTTTGTTGTAGCCGGCATAGGCATCGCACTGGAATGTTCCGGCCCAGTTCGCCAGATGCGCTTGTGGATGCTCGCCTCTGCGGTCGCGCGAGTAATAGAATATCGCCGCCGGTGGGCAGCAGCCGGCGAACGGTCGATCATCGCGCACATAGACCCAACATCGGCCTGTGATCGTTTTGCCTTTGGCAAGCACGGGCACGGTCGTATCGTCGCCATGCAAGCGCTCGGCTGCGAGAACGTGTGCCTCAATTCTCTTCAGAATTGGCTCCAGAATGGCGCAACCGGCGCCAACCTGATCAGCGAGCGTCGACAGGCTGGTTGGCACGCCCTCGCGTGCATAGCGCTCGGCTTGCCGGTTCAGCGGCTGATGCTGGCCGAACTTTTCGAACAGGATCATGGCCAGCAGGTTCGGGCCTGCCCAACCGCGCGGCGTGACGTGGAACGGCGCCGGCGCCTCGCTGATCTTCTCGCAATCCCGACACGTCATCTTTTCGCGCACGTTCTGGATCACCTTCCATTGGCGCGGAATCACTTCCAGCGTCTCGGTGACGGTCTCGCCGAGCTTCCTCAGCCGCGTGCCGCCACAGCACCCGCATGCTGTCGGCCCCGGCACAATCACCCGCTCGCGTGGCAGATGTTCCGGGAATGGTTGGCGCGAGGGACGCTTGCGGGTAAAAGGCGCCACTGTCGTCGTCCGCGCTGCCGCCTGCTCAGCGGCGAGTTCGTCCTCGGTGGCGGCCGCTTCCAACTCTTCGAGTTCAAGCTCCATCTGCTCGAGGATGCGTGCTGTGCGCTCCGAGCGGGTCCCGAAAAGTTGACGCTTCAGCTTTGCGATCTCGAGCTTCTGGTGTGCGATGGTTGCCGTATCATCGGCGGCCTTGGCGCGGGCCAGCGCAAGTTCGGCCTGCAGCGTCGCGATAGTGTTGGCTTGCGAATCCATGAGCGAACAGAATCACAGACCTGCGTCCGGTAAAACCCAAAAAGTGCTTGGCCTGACGACTATCCAGCGCGTTGTGGCCGGAATGTGTGAAGCGGGTTGCGCCAATCGATCCCGTCAAGCATGTAGGCAAGTTGGGCCGCCGAGATTGCGACACTGCCGCTGCTTGCGGTCGGCCACACAAACCGGCCCCGCTCCAGCCGCTTGGCATAAAGCGACAGACCGAGGCCGTCGTGCCAGAGGATCTTGATCAGATTGCCTTTGGCGCCGCGGAAGACGAACAGATCGCCGGCAAAGGGATCGCGCCCGAGCGCCTCCTGGACCTGCAAGCCAAGCCCGTTCATGCCGCGCCGCATGTCGGTGCGACCGACCGCGAGCCATACCCGCATACCTGAAGGGACAGGGATCATGACCGCCCCAACACATCGAGGACACGCCTGAGCGTCCGTTCGTCGAAACCCGACCCGACGCGCACGTGATACATGCCGGAAACCGTGATCTCGATCGTCTCGGAAAGGGCAGGCACCGGCGGCGAAGCTGCCTCACTCTCCAGCTCCGTCGTGATGCTCACTGGGACAATCCGTGGCGTGGACGGAGATGGTTGAGGCGTCTTGGACTCATCGCGATAAAGCCGGCGCCAGCCGGACACCTGGTTCGCGTTGACGTCGTACCGACGTGCCACGACCGAAACCGACGCGCCCGGCACAAGCGTTGCTGCCACGATCTCGCGCTTCAGCGACTCCGGCCACCGCTTGCCCCGATGCCGCGCGCCAATTGCGTCCATATCCGACATTGTGGACACCTCTCCGCCATCTCAAATGTCACCTATGAGACAACAGAATCAATCAATCCCAACATCAAGACAAGGCGGCGCTCACCGGAGGAAGACACTCGCGATGCCTTTGCTTCCCACCGGCAGGAGTATCTGTCTGCTACCAACGTTGTTAGTACCTACAGCTACTTCGACGGCTTTGATCGACCAATCCAAACCAGGGTTGAAGCCGAGACTGATTACGCTGTTACCGACACCACCTACCGATCTGATGGCTTGGTGGCTTCTGAAAGTTTGCCGTACGAAGACAGCGGCTCAAGTCGGACAACCGCCGAGACTGATGGTGATCTCTATTCGACCTATGCATATGATCCGCTGGATCGTATCACTGCCATCGGCACAGCCGTTGGTACCACTACTCATGCGTATGACCAGTGGCAAGAAACCGTCACTGACCCACTCACAAACGTCAAAGACTACACCTATGACGCCTTTGAGCGATTGGCGTCGGTCGTTGAACATATCGGTGCGGGCTCGGAGACGACCAGCTATACCTACCGAGCTGATAATCTGCTCGCCTCGATCACCGATGCCGAAGGCAACGAACGGGACATCACTTACGATGGCCGGGGCTTGCGCACCGAGCTTGAAGACTTACATGCGGCGGCTGACAGCACCTTTGGCGAATGGTCATTTGAGTACGATGTGGCCGGCAATCTCGGCACCACCACAGACCCCGAGAGCCAGGTCATCGTACACACCTATGACGCCCTCAATCGGGTGCTGACTGAAGACCACACTGGTGACGCTGGCACCGAAGTCACCTACACCTACGACAGCTGTACTGAAGGTACCGGCTTCCTTTGCTCTGCCAGCACCACCGACACCAAAACCACGTACGCCTACACGTACAATGGCCTCACCGAGAGTGAGACCAAAACCATTAACAACACCGATTACGACACTGCGTGGGAGTATGACCGCCAGGGCAACCAAACCCTCATCACCTACCCCG